>JADJOB010000001.1:600000-833258 GCA_016714025.1 Saprospiraceae bacterium
CTTACAAAGTATTTTACACATTGTACACAATCATTTTTGTCTGTAACACAAAGTGTAAAAGTATCTGAAGGTACATTCAATAAATCTTCTACATTACTAACCACATTACCAGCGGTATTTCGCCATTGGTAAGTTTTATACGGAAGTGTTCCCCCCTTAATTGTTACAAAAACACCACCATTGGTGCCATTGGATTTTCTAATACTATCTAAAGTAATATCTATTCTATCTGGCTCACTGATAGTTTTATACGTTTCCACAAGGGTGGCTCCTGTTGCATCTGTGACCGTCACAGTCACATCTCCTTTACAAATTGAATCTGCTGTAGCCGTTTTATCGCCATTGCTCCATAAATAGGTATAAGGTATTTTACCTCCACCAATAGAAACGGTTACTTTTCCACGACAATCGCCGAAACATTTATTGGAATCTAGAAGTGTGAATCGATCTAAAAACAAAGGTGCCGGATTAATTACAAACGTATCATTCTTTACGCAACCTTTAGAATCTGTAATCATCACTGTATAGGTCCCTGCAGACCGGTTTGAAAGATCCTCATTGGAGGAAATTTTGGTTCCGGATTGATTAAACCACATGACGGAATATTGTGGCGTTCCTCCACTAATCGTTATGTCAATTTTACCACTGCTTGTGCTGGAAACGTGGGTAATGGTTGCAGTACATGCCAGTATTTCCGGACTTGTAATTTCATATTCAGGTGTAGAAGTGGTGTAGTTGTTATCCCCTCTATCAATTACAAAAAGTTTATATTTTCCTGCACACAGGTCAGTAGGAGCTAATACGGTTGAAACAACCACTCCGGAAGGTTGCAGTCTCCATTCATATTCAAAAGGTCCTTTGCCATCTTTTAATGAAAGCCCGGTAACTGAACCGTTGCAATCGTCAAAACATTTTACCGGAACTGTTGAACCTCCGCCGACTATGGTTACGTGAGTCACAACTGTTCTAGCAGCAACTGTCCAATCCGGTTCACCTTTTGTAACTCCAAAATTATTGCTATTACAATCTGAAAATTCAAGTGGACTCCCTAAAAGATCTGTAAAAAGTAGTTTTGTATCAAAAGGGTGCGTTGCGGCAATTGATTCAAAGCAAACAGAAAATAAAATGCCGCCATTTGGAAGATCAACCGGTCCAGACTGAGCATCCCAGGTAACCCGAATTGAATCTTTAACGATATTAAAATTGTTTCCTCCCAAACTTAAAGGGGCTGTTCCAATTCCAGAAATCTTATTGAATTTCAATTTGGTATTATCAAACTTTATACTAAACTGAAAACTTTGAACGCATTTAAAACCGTCTACTCGGATTGGAATGCAGAATTCTCCACCTTCTTCAACCGTAGTATCCCGTACATATAAATTAATATTTGCAGCTGGGGGACTGGTGATGCTAAGTTTACCGGTAGTAAATTTTGGTGTAACGACATTCCCATTGCCATCTGTAATTTCGACTAAAACCGGAGTTCCATCGAAGGTAATATTGGTACTGGTTCCCGGAGCACCTACAGGTTTAAGACAAACTTCAAACAGGGTTACTCCATCGGCAATCGTCACAGGATTGGCACCTGCATCCCAATTGATCCCAACACCCGAACGATCGGGTAAGGCTGCGTAATTCTGACCCCATGAGAGGGTCATTGCCCCTGAATTTAAGGTATCAAAGGTTGCAACGGCTTTATCCCAATGCATGGTAAATTGGGCTGTTTGTATGTTTTTAAAATTTTTAGCTGTAACTTTTATACACTTCACAACCCCCTGTGGTGTTGTTTCGGTGGAAGCTATGATTTGCAAGCCCGAAGTATCCGGAGGTGGACCACCGCCCTGGCAACCTGCTCCATTTATTTTCACTTTTCCATCAGGAGCTGTTAAGGTGAGATTGTTAAAATTTCCATCCAGAACTTCAATTGAAGTAGGCTTATTCGCTAATTTTATAAATGATGAATCGCATTCTTTGCCAATCAGTTTAAACTTAATCGTAAAGAGCAAAGTCCCATTTGCCAATGATTTTCCAACCCCACCCGGGGCATCCCAGGTAAATCCCAATTGGCCATTTTTAACTGATGCACTGCCTACATGTGATGCAAAATTCACATCATAATTGGCTGTTTTTGTTACATCTATAAAAGCCAGTACCAATGAATCATAATTCAAGGAATATTGAGTAGCCACCACATTATTGAAGCCAGTAGTAGTAACCGCTACGGATACTGTGTCATTTTTATTACCTGAAACACTGGCAATTTGAAAATTCACCTGTGCTTGTGCGAGTAGCACCGTACAGAGGATAAAGGAAGAAATTATGTATTTTTTCATAGTTTACTGGATTTGGGCAGAAATTGGATTCCAAACCGGGAACAAATTTAGTATGTGTTTAATAATCTTTTCAATGAATATTATCAATTTTCATAATACAATACTCCATTTTCAGGATATTTTAAGTTTTACCCGGAAATTCACTCCCGGATGCAATAAGTTTTGAGTGGCTTTGATTGAAAACTATTGAAATTTGTGGGTCTTCTATGCAAATATACAATTATTTATGCGATTTACAGCAATAATTCGGCCAAAAATTAGAATTTGACTTGCTTTGAAATTGGAGCCCGGCTCCAGGGAACCAAGGCTAATTTGTCGGCGAGCATTTAATTTATAAAGGGAGCTGGATCCGATTCAAGGAATTTCAAAAATTGAGCTTTAATTACCAATCAACCAGTTCCCGAAGGCGTCATCGCTAAGGGCCACGAAGACGGATCCTTGCTTGAAACTAAAAAAAAAGCCTGACCATGTAATCATGATCAGGCAATAACACTGCATTTACTCAATCCTTATCAACGGATAAGAATTACTCGTTTTGTATCTGTAAAATCATTGGTATTCATCTGCATAAAGAAAACACCGAATGTATTTAATTCTGATTTTTTAATTTCAAATTCATGATAACCTTTGTTGTATGTACCGGTTTTGCGATAAATTACTTTTCCATTGGTTTCATAAAATATGAATTCTACTTCTTGTTTGCTTGCCAACTCAAATCCAATCACAGTTGATTCATTGAATGGGTTTGGTTTGTTTTGGTAAAGCACTGTTGTAAGTTCACCCGGCTTTGCATTTGAATTTTTAGCATTAAACTGCAAACTGTAAATATTTAATCCTTCATCATACCATTCTGCTTTTAATAAATCATCATTCAAACGAATGTGATCAATTAAACGTGCATTTTGCTTTGCTCTTACATTCATGTAGAATAAAGGCTGGGTAGGATCAATGGTTAAACCACTTTGTCCACTCAACGAAACAAAACACTGGTTGCCCTGGATTGAATAAAAGTCACCATTCACATTTAATTGTCCAGCTTCCAGATTTTCTATTTGCATATAATCTGCATCAAAAGCAAAGGATGCTTGCATTCCCTCAAATCCAATAACATCAGATGCATAGACCGCTACTTTATTGATTTCCTCAGGGGTCGCTTCAACATCCTGAACAAACAACTGAATTTTTTTATCACTACGAGTTGTTGTATTCAATGCATTTCCTGAATCCACATCGATGTTGATATCACCCATTTTTATACCATAAAAATCTGCATCCATATGATCTCTGTTGATCAGGTTAAATTCAAGGATATGCTCAAAACCACAAGGTGTATTTGCTGGTAACAAACTGTTTTGTGGTACAAATTTCCAGGAAGGAGTTTGTGCATACGCATTAATCTTTCCTAAAATCAATCTTCTGATTTCTGAAATATCAGCTGCAGTTATTGTACAACTTGCATTGACGTCTGCTGCAAGATATTTAAATGGTGAATCAAAAACTTGCGTTCCAAGAATATGCTTTTGAATCAACACGATATCATACGTACTGACTCCATTGATGAATCCAAAATTCTTTTCAGCTTTAATGGTGTAACTCATTCCTGAAGTCAAACTTGGGAAACTGAATTCGCCATTATCGCTCGTATAGGTAGAATTATTTCCAGCAGGACTTGTACGTTCCCAGGTTACATAAGCATCTTTAACTGGTTTATTGGTAATGGTCTGTATAGTTCCGTGGATCGTTAATCCAGTAGGACAAACATGATTTGGATCTTGAATTTCAAGTGTTGCTTCACAGTAATCTGAATTTCCTGCTTCATCAACAACATAAACTCTAAGTATATTTTTACCAATATTTGAGCAATTAAATAACATAGATGGTTCAAATCGACCATTAATTAGGAAATAGTATTTCAAATTTTCCTTTGCAGTACAATTATCTTCACTATTTAAGTTAAAATCTTTTGCCCAAATTTCAATATTTTGTGTGCTTGGCATCACAGTCGTTACAATATGACCTAAACAATAGGGTGTTGGCTTTTTTCCATCACGCACAGTTAATAAAAAGGTACATACGGCTTCATTATTACAAGCATCTCTTACTCTAAAAGTAACTTTATGTGTTCCAATTGGGTAATTGCCTGAAGCATCTTTTCCGGATCCATTGATATCTGTCGAACCATCATTGTATAAGTCAATTTGATAAGTCCAGGCTAGTAAAGTGGAATCCGTACAATCATCTTTTGCCGATGCGATGAGACTAATCTGACCTGCACAACCTGGACCAAATACATCCACGGTGCGGTCATTACAATTCGATTGGAAAGTTGGTGCCACCGTATTGATCACTTTTATAACTTGTGTCCAACTCCAATAACCCGGAGAATTTTTAAGATTTGGATCATATACACACCAATCAATCACAATCCATTTTCTTAATATTTTAATGCAAGCATCTGGATCTAATGTAAATACAAGATCATCATAGGTTTGAATAATATTTGCACATTTATCGGCACCTGTAATTTTAGGTTTACCCGTAATATCAGGTGTCAGATGCGGTTTATCCATGCAGATCGTAGAACTGTAATAATCTACAGGCCATTCAACTTTTACATTATCAGCAGTTGAATCCACAATCGTGATAAATTGGTCACAATATGAACTCAATCCACCCGGATCGGTAGCTGTAAATCTTCTTTGGATAATTCCTTTTCCACACTTTGTGTTGTTAGTAACAACTTCCGTTATCGTAACACCACATCCATCGTATGCATATCCATCAATTGCCGGACCGCTGAATTTTTTATACTTATCATTTATAGTAATCGGTTTTCGATTTGCGACATTGTCACGAACTGTGCCAAATGCATCCAATGAAGTATAGTCAAATTCACAAGAAACGGTAATGTGAGGAGGACATACAATCACAGGAGGTAATTTATCCTGAACTTCTATGTCTACCATACAGGTATTGTAATTTCCATGGATATCCCATACTCTCAGGATTACTGTTAATGTCTTTCCGATATCTGCACAGCAGAAATAAACATAAGGACCAAATTGATCGCCATTTTTAGTACCGCAAGGAACTCCATCGTCCATTCTTTTCACATCAAAATGATCAATGCCGCAATTGTCATGCGAACGGTCGTCAAATGTTTCCGCAGCAACTTTAGCTGTACCATCTATAGTCAAAGTAACTACTGTCTTCTGATCACAAACCGGAGTTGGAGGAACTTTGTCTTCTACTAAAACTTCCGTAGCACAATCTGTATAATTACCGCATTCATCTGTAGTTCTAAAAATAACCCAGCTTAATCCTAAAGGCAATCCGGAGACACTGTAAAAACCATTTCCTAAATTAGTAACCCCATTGGTTGAAGTTCCATCCAAAGTGGCTGTATCTCCATTTCTAACTAATTTATAACCAACTTGAACGGTAGTTTTTGAACACTCCTTAATAACAGTTGGAATTGGTAATATAACTGTACCGGTACAAGTCCAAATATCTGTACTTATAGTTACATTCAGGCCACAAGAAACTACAGGCCCTCTTTCATCAAGTACTTTGATAATTTGATAATGTGTGTATACATTTTGACCGGAAGGTCTACACCAATCGATGTAGGTCCATTTACGCAATACTTTAAAGGTATAAGGACAAACCGGGATTAATTGATCTTCGTATGTTACACCAATTTTACAAACAGACCAATCTGGATACAAGGGTTCACCTGCAACTGTTGGTACACCTGTAATATCAGGTAAAGGAATATCATTAATACAAAGTATGGTGTCTTTACCAAAAACGGTATCTCTTGGCCACACTAAGTTAACAACCGGATCAACCTTTCTAAAATACACACATTGATTGCATGTATCAGAATGATTTCCACTTGCATCCGTGTAATAATACGTAATAGTCCGTTTTCCTGCCAATGCAGAATCGCAAGGATACTTTGTAATTACATCAGAAAGTAAATGTTTTGTAACACCTGAGCAGCTATCAAAAACTGTTGGTTGTAATAAAACATATTTTGTCTGATTACAAAATACAGTATCGTCAGGAGGACAAATAATGGTAGGAGGTAATTTATCTTCAACAAAGATAGATCCCCAACAGGAATTATTGTCCAGGTAAACTGCGACAGTCAATGTTTTGCCAATATGTGCACTGGTTACAGTAGCATTTGGCAATGGAAGCCCGTTCGTTCCAAATACAACTACTGTGTAAATACATGGAGATTGACCCATATCTTCAAGGATCATGTCCGGAGTAATTACAGCCTTGCATCTTTCATCCAATGAAACCTGGACTAAATTGTCGCAGGCCAGTGGACATTGCCCATAGCTGAATTGAACGAATGTAAACAACATCATCACGGAAACCAATAGGATCCGCGAGAAGTCATAACTTCCGTTTTTTAAATAATTTGTAAAAATTTCCTTTTTCATTTTTTTACTCGGTTTAAAGGATTGAAGTAATACATGTTTGTTATTTATAATTAGTCCATTCCTGCATAACAGGCATGCACGTTTTTATCAAGATTTAATTGGGGGTTAAATCAAATTAAACTCATAGGCGACTTTGATTAAACCGGATGCATTTTTTACATTCAGTTTTCTCATTAGGTTCTTTCTATGAACACTGACCGTGTCTTTGCTGATAAACAATAAAGCTGAAATGTCTTTATTGGATTTACCTTTTGCAATGAGTTCGAGAATTTCACGTTCGCGTTTGGTCAGTTGGTATTTTGCATTAAAGCGATTGATACTCTGACTAGCTTGCACTGTTTTGCGTTCCGGATTAGTAATTCGGATATTTGATCCGAGAAACATTTCACCATCCATTACCGCATCAATTGCATTGGATAATTCATCGAGGTCTGTATTTTTAGAAAGATACCCGTCGGCACCTTTTCGCAAAGCTTCCCGAACTACTTTATCATCGGTATACATACTGATGCATAAAATTTTCAGATTGCTATGCAATTCTTTGAGTTTAGGTATTAAAAGGGCGGCATCATTATCTGCCAAGTTCAGATCAAGAAACAGTAAATCCACAGAATCCGGATTGATCAATCTCAGAAGTTCCTGACCATTGAATGCTTCGCCGATGCATTCTAAGGGGAATCTGGTTTTGATCCGTTGCAGGAGCAGGTTAAATCCTTTAACATAAAGTTGATGGTCATCTGCTACCACATAACGTATCCTATCCATGTGTACTTCCTGGTAATTCGTCGAACATATTATGATTAAGCAAAATAAGTGCCAAAAATGGAGTAGCAGTCAATATAAGCCCTTGAAAATCATGCAATTATAATCAACAAAAGTTGACTAAAAGGCTAATAATAAATATTTTATACATGGCAAATAAATGTAATATGATATTTGAAAAATAAATTTAAAATCATTATATCAGTATTGTGTTTCAGACGTAATGATTTCAAAATTCAATTAATTATACATGGCACTTTACCTTAATATTAAATTAGAAATTGCTTCAAACACACATGAGAATAGTGGAAAATTAACGGCTTTCTTTGCTGAGATTTACTAAAATTAGAGATGAAAAGCAGATTAAAAAGACAATATGCTTCAACGAAGTACCGACCATTTAATGATCTCTAAAATAAAAAAAGCCTGACCATGTTTCCATGATCAGGCAATAACACTGCAAATACTCAATCTTTATTTTTGAATTCTTATAATTCTCTGGGTCTGGTTGGAATCCGATGTTTTCATTTGTACTATGAATATTCCCGAACCATTTAATTGATTCTGATTTAATTGAAATTCATGTTTTCCTGCTGTAAATCCATCTCTCATAGAGTAAACTAATTCAGCTGACAGATTGTATACATTCAATTGTACTTCATCCGCTTTTAATAACTCAAATCGCAGGCTCGTGCTTTCATCAAAAGGATTTGGTACATTCTGTAACAGTTTCAAACCAGTCTGTTCATTTGAATTTGTATCAAAATCAAGTTTCAATCGATTTGCCTCAATCTTATTATCATAAAGTTCAGCTGCTATCGTATTGGTATTTAGACTAATGATTTGATTTATGCTTCCATTTTGCTTTGCATTTACCAGGATCGTAAACAAAACATCTCCAGATTTTATAATCTGGTCATGCATGCTTGCAAAACTGATTCTGATGCGATTTTCACGGATCAAATAATTATCATCTTCAAGATTAATTACACCAGATTCTATTCCAGTCAATGTTCCAATTGCGTTTACTTCTAATTCCAATTGCATTCCGGACACCAGCATTTGCTCTGTTGCATATATTGGTATTCTTAATGCTTGTCCTTTAGTAAAAGAATGATCTGCAATTGCTATTGCATAGCTTTCATTTGATCTTGATGCGGTTCCCTGGAAACCAGTTGGTGTTGCATTTCCACTCAGGTCTCCAATTTTTACAGCATAAAAATCATCATTCAATTTTGAAGTCAACAACTCCTGGTGTTTGATTTGTTCTGTATAGGGCCATGGATTGTTTGGATCATTAAAGACTGTTTGTTTAGGTACAAATCTCCAGGATTCATTCTTAGTAAATTGGTTGGTAATTCCTAATATCAGTTTCCGTATTTCTGCAATATCTGCTGCAGTGATAGTATTGCTATTGTTTGCATCTGCTGCAATGTATTTGTATGCATTGTCAAACAACTGAATTCCTAAGATATGTTTTTGGATCATTACAATATCTTGTGTACTAACTCCATTGATGTGATTTTGATTGTAACTGGCTTTTATCTGATAGTCTGCTCCTTTGGTCAGATTGCTAAAATTATAACCACCCTGGCTATCTGTATAACTCTGATTGATTCCAATTGGATTATTTCTTTCCATGATAACTGTTACATCTTTCATCGTACGATTGTCGGTTGTAGTAATTTTACCACTTAAGCCCAGGTTACTGGTACCGCATACATGATTTGGATCTTGTAAATCAAGGCTTACCTCACAGTAATCTAAATTACCTGCCTCGTCGCGTACATAGACTCTTAATTTATTGATTCCTATGTTTGAACAATCCAATGTCAATGATGGAACTAATACATTATTTACCAGAAAGAAGTATTCCAATTTATCTTTTGGCGTACAATTGTCTTCTGAATTTAGATTATAGTCTTTTGCCCAAATCGCAATGTTTTTAGTTGTTGGCATCACCGTCGTTACAATGTTTCCAATGCAATATGGGGTTGGTAATTTTCCATCGATTACTTTTATCAAAAACACACACCAGCTTTCATTGCCGCATGCATCTTTTACTCTAAATGTAATTTTGTGTGTACCGATCGGATAATAATTAGATGCATCGGCACCCGGACCTGAATGCAAATATTCATTTCCTGGTGATAAGCCATCATTGTATAAATCTACCTCATGGTACCAAACCAAATCAGCCGAATCCGTACAATCATCTGTAGCCTGTGCTTTTAAATCAACTTGACCGCCGCAGCCTGGTCCGAATACTGCAACTGTTCTGTCTTTACACGATGTTGTAAAGTTTGGTGCAATAAAATTATTTACTTTAATTACCTGAATCCAGCTCCAATATCCTTTTGTTTGTGGATTATTTGGTTGATAAATACACCAATCGATCACCGTCCATTTTCTTAAGACTTTTATACACGCATCCGGTTCCAATGTAAATATTTGGTCTGTATAGTTGATCATAATCGTGTTGCATTTATCAGCTCCATATACTTTTGGTCTTCCTAAATGATCAGCATCAAAATCTGGTTTGCTGGTACAGATGCTGGTACTGAATGTATCTCTTGGCCATACCACGGTAACATTATCCGGATTGTAATCATTTACTGTAATCACCTGACTGCATCTCGTTTTAAGTCCTCTTGGATCTGTTGCTTCCCAAGTGCGGGTTATGGTACCTTTACCACATGGAAGCGCATATACCGGAGGCAATTCAACTACGCTGACACCACAGCCATCATAGGCATAACCATCAATAGCCGGACCGCTAAATTTTACTTTCAGATCTTTTATTACAATTGCTTTTTGTTTGCTGATATCCGACACGACGGTTCCAAATACACTCAGATCCGGATAGTCGTATTCACAGCTAATTGTAATATGTGGTGGACAAAATATTACCGGTGGGATTTTATCTTGAACTTCAACTTCTACCATACAGGTATTGCTGTTTCCTGCACGATCCCAAACTCTCATCGCTACCATAATTGTTTTGCCAATGTCTTCACAACAGAAAAACGCATAAGGTCCCCATTCTTTTCCTCTTATTGTATCACATGGATATCCATCATCCATGCGTTTTACTTCAAAATAATCGATTCCACAATTATCATGTGAACCATCATCAAAGGTGTATGCTTCAATTTTAGCTGTTCCATCTATGGTCAATGCAACCGTTGTTTTTTGATCGCATACTGCTACTGGCGGAATATGATCTTCCACTGTAACTTCTGTAATACATTCATTCGAATTACCACACTGATCCGTAACATGAAATATGATCAGATTTAATCCCATCGATAGTCCTGTTATTGAAAAATATCCATTGGGTAATTTTTTAATATTATTTATACTTGTTCCTTCAAATGTCAACTGTCCGTTTCTTCCAGTGATCTTATATTCAACAGATACATACACACTATCCGAACATTCCCAGCTAACTTGCGGAGGTGGAATTATAACTGTTCCAGTGCAGCTCCATACGTCGGTACTCACAGTCACATCGGGCGCACATTCCAATTGGGGTCCTTTCTCATCCAGGACTTTTACAATTTGGAAATGCTTGTATACATTTTCAGGTGATCTTTTACACCAATCCAATACCGTCCAAGTACGCAATACTTTGAATGTTTTTGGACAAATTGGAATTAATTGATCTTCATAGGTAACGGCCATTTTGCATAAAAACCAATCCGGATATAAGGGATAGCCCCCTGCAGTAGGTACACCGGACACAGATGGTGGTGGAATGGTATCCCATACCTCACAACTATATACAGTATCTTTTGGCCAAACGATATCTTTAAATTCTATTTTCTTGAAGCATATTTCTTTCACGCAAGTATCGCTGCGATTTCCATACTGATCCTGATAGCAATACGTAATTTTACGACGGGCAATACAAAATGAATCACAGGGTAATTTTGTTGTTTCATCTGATAACACAATTGTATTTACAAGACCTCCACAATTATCTACGCCCGGTGGAATCGTCCAATTGTAACCTGTATTGTTGCATAATACGGTATCCGGATTTTGACAAACAATCTTTGGCCCTAGTTTATCTTCAACGATTAATGTTCCCCAACATTTATTTTTAGTACATGTATCGATCAACTCAAACGTGATGGTCTGATTTATATACGGTCCGCAAATCTTTGGACTTGTTGGAATCACATTGCCATACTTATCTTTTAATACTACTTTTAAACAGTTTGTAGGATAATTGCCTTCCAATACCATGGCTGGGGTGATTACTGCACAACAGGTACTGTCTAAAGAGACATTTACGTGATCATCACAGGCTAAGGTTGGAAGCGGACAACGATCAAAGCAAAAATTATCTACATAAATATTTTCAACTGGATTGGATCCACCGGCAAAATCAACCGGTATTGAAATACCATCTACATTTTGAATCAAGTTATCCCACTGCGCGGCACTGGGCCCAACCCAGGTTCCATATGAATTGGATGGCAAATTTCCTCCACTTGATTTATCAATTGGTAGACAAATTCGTACCCAGTTATTTCCGATGCCACTATTAACCTGAAAAGTTGCATAGATCGCAGCGGAAGATGGAATCGGATTTCCTACGGGTCCATTTTGAAAGATGGAAATAGGATTAAATCCTAAAGCAGGATTATTGGGTCCCCCATCGTAGCGGATATCAAAACAAAATTGGCAACCACCATACTGTGAATACCAGTTAAAATCGTAATCGGTAATATTACTAAAAACAGAACCACCTGAATCATCAGATGCTCTAAGTACCATACTTGATGTAATGGCATCAACTTGAAAATACAAAAATGAATTTACCGATTTCCAATTTCCTGCCTGAGTCACAGGACCTAATGCAGATTGGTTGTTAAAGTTTTCAATGCAGTTGGTAGGTTGTGCCAAACTGATCAAAGGGATCATTAGCGTACAAAAAATGTAAAGGCTAATCTTTTGAGTAAAGCAATGCAGATTCATAAGCAGATGTTTAGTCGTTTAATCGAGGATTTTTAATACCCCGCTTAATCACAACAAAACATATGCCAAATTTTTATAATATGTATAATGCTGATTTTATTTTATTATTAGATTATATTTATATTACACTTATATATTATTGATTATTAATTATTAATATATATTTTATATTGTAATTTAAATTTACTTTTCTTGGTTATTTTTTAAAATGAAGCTCGCCTTCAAAAAATGACTTCACAAGACCTGGGGCTTAAACCCCAGGTCTTGTGAAGTGGTTTTTGAATGGATTAAAACATCAGAATGTTTGCGCAATGCTCACATAGATTGAATACAAACTTGAATTGGAATTAGGGTTTTCTGAGGATTGGTGGTATAAGCTTCAAGCCTCTAGAATCCTTTTGAGCGGGATTTAGGCCATCAAAGCTGACCTATTAAAAGACTAAATTAAATATAAATTATTGATAATCAGTAATATAATATTTAACTTACCTAATCTATTACAACCAATTTTCCTCCTGAAATTGAATTTGAATAAAAATTCATCAAGTATGCAGACGGATAAAGATCCGCTGGCAATTCCAATTCAATCACTTGATTTTCAAATTGCGGGGCACGAACTGCCCAATTATGCACTTGTCTCCCGTCTAAAGTTGTTAGCTTAATCCTAAGTTGTTCTGATGATGTAAAATTGCCTTGGACATATATTTTATTGCCTGGTTGAATTGGATTTGGCCACAGTACAATCTCTGATAATTTTTTCTTTGAAGCTTCATTTGTTCCAACTACAACGCCTGGATTGTAACGAGCAGCCATGAAGCGGTTTTGATTAGAAAACATGGCATAACCTGCGACTATAATTTTATTGTCAGGTTGCAATAAGACAACTTCTCCATTTGCACGGTTTCCGATTTTACTACTAATCTTTCCTAGTCCGGCAAAATTTGGGTCCAGTTTGCCGTCTGTTTTAAATCGAACCATGGCGACATTGCTTCCATTTCCAGTATTTGTTGTGCCACAAACCAATGCACGTCCATCTGCCTGAATTACTAAATCCTTTGCTTCATCTTTCGTCGTATTGAATGCCACAATCACAGATCCGGTTGAGGCAAATGATGTATCAATCACGCCTTCCGGCAATAATCTTACTACGATAAATTTCGTTTTTGAAGAATCCACAAAATTCCCGGCAACAACAATTCTTCCATCTTTTTGAACACGAATTGCATTTCCAACTTCATCCGTTCCAGCATTTCCAAGGGCCAATACGGCAGTTCCAGTATTATTAAATGTATTATCCAGTGATCCAGATTTAGTAAGTCGCATGACCACGATGTCATTTTTTGTAGCTGTAGCATTTAAACTCCCAGTCAATAATATTTTACCGTCTGCTTGAAGCGTCATCCGACTGAGAACGGAAAGTGGACCAGCATCGATGCAACTAAATCCTGCAATCCCGAAACTAAGTTCTTCTGAACCATCTTCATTTCTTTTGAAAACACAAAACTGATCTGCTTTCTTGCCACATCCCAATAATTTACCATCTTCCAATAGGATAAGATCGATTATTCCGCTTAAACCATTATCAAAACTCAAGATCCCTCCAGTACCAAAATTACCAGACAATACCCCTGTTTGGCTCATTTTAATCAGGAGGGGCAAATTGTTTGATTTTCCTGCAATTAATATCGAACCATCGCTTACAATTTGAACAGTGGTTGCTTCAACATTTACATTAGAAAATGGTAGTAACACCTGTCCATTAAGTCCGAAGGTACTGTCAGGTAATCCAATATTCGTTAGACGAACTACAGCCAGGGTGCCTGTATTTCCAGAGATGTATTGACCTGCCAATATCAATTTGCCGTCTGATTGCAATGCAGCAGCACTGCACGTAGCATTGGCTTGGGGAAATCCGAAGGATGTAAATCCTACGGTTGCAAAACTATTATCAAGGGTTCCACCGGTTTGACTTGAAACAAAAGGCATAAACACAGGCGATAGGAGCAGGATAAACAGGAATTTAATCTTGTAAATGGTAGAGTAGAAAAACTTCATTGGTAACAAATTTTCTTTTTAGGGAAACAGGATTTAAATGAGGGGATAAATATACTTCCTTGTTTTCCCGTCGTAGCACATGCACAAAACTTTAACCAAGAATTTTAATAAATTCTTTGGAAATAGCTAATTCTTATGGGTTTTTACAATATGGAATTTGCTTTTATCAGCTGGAAGCCCTCTTGCGTGATCACTGCTGCTTCGAATCCTGATCGAAGTGCATATGCGCCAATTTCACCTTTTTTATTTATTGCAATGTATCCTACTTGAAATTCATCCTGTGTTTTAATCCCCAGAAGGCGTTTAGCTGCCATTTTACAAGCTTTTTCTGGATGCATTCCCTGACGCATCATTTCTACAATTGAAAAAGACCCAACTTTTTTAATAACAGCTTCTCCTAAGCCAGTTGCAGTTGCGGCCCCCACTTCATTATCAACATAAAGACCGGCGCCAATAATTGGTGAATCGCCCACCCTTCCTCTCATTTTAAATGCCAATCCACTGGTGGTGCAAGCTCCTGAAAGATCGCCAAATTGGTCTAAACCTAAAATCCCGATCGTATCATGTCGTTCGACATTGATTTTGGGTTTGTATTCTGCCTTTATACGCCAGGATTCCAAGGCTTTTTGTGCTTTTTCGGTCAATAAATTCTCTTCTTTAAATCCTTGTTCGATTGCAAATTGATGTGCTCCTGATCCTGCAAGAATTACATGGGGTGTTTTTTCCATTACACGTCGTGCAACGGATATTGGATGTATGATATGTTCTAAAAAAACGACAGAACCGGCATTACCCAATTCATCCATAATACAAGCATCCAAAGTGACAAATCCATCCCGATCCGGAAACCCTCCATATCCAACAGAGGTGTCTTCCGGATCACTTTCCGGTATCCGGGCTCCGGCTTCCACTGCATCCAAGGCTTTTCCTTTAGAATTTAAAACATTCCAAGCTGCTTCTACAGCTTTCCGATTATTCCAGGTAGCAATGACAACAGGTTTTCGAATCTTTCCAAATCCAGCAAACCAATCTGTCAAATGATCAACTGAACCTAAACTACCTATTCCAATGGCTGTTGAACTTAAAAATGTGCGACGATTAAACATAACTATCTTATTATAATTTCATCCGTAAATAACCAGGAGGATCCACCCGCTCCAGGATGCCAATCCGGCAAGGGTCCTGCATTTTTTGCTTTTATTTGAATGAATCTGCATTTAAAATTTTGACTGGTTTTAAATTCATGCAAAATAGATCCTTCCTCTTTCTGTGATATTTGATTTCGAATCAGATCGAGGGATTCATAGTGCTTTCCATCTTCAGATATCTTAAACTCAACTTGAGAAGGCATTAAAATCCAAGGTCCCTGATCTTGTAAAAAACGAATTCCCAAATAATTTAAATTTCGTTCTTCAGAAAATTCCAGCACCAGATGAATGTCATTTCCCTGATATCCTTGCCACAATCCATCTCTGAAATCCATACTGCCTTGCAAACCATCAATCAATGCATCATTGCCGCCTGCTGCATATTGATTTGCATATTCAGCATTCAATTTAAGCTGCATGCCCTGAGGTTTTTTGATAAAATCTGCAAACAACCATTCTGTTGTTTGACTATTTGATTTATTTCTAAAGTAAAGTCGCGTCTCAGTATGGAATATCAAATCATTTGAAAATATAAATCGTTGACCGGTAGTTGTATCATAGCAAAATTCTATGGGTTTCCTATCAATTGAAACCAGACGCACATGGGTGCTGTCTTTAAAAACGCGTTGGCCAGAATATACATAAGGTCTTACTGAATACTCCGTACCTGTTTGCCTGGATTTTTGATACCGTACCTGGTAGGGTTTTTCACCCAGTTGAAATTGTATTTGATCTCCGGCATTTAATTTAAAATCGTCTGATACGGGCTTTCCGTTGATTAAAAGATTAGTTACGTATTTGGAATTTGACGAAGAGCTTGTTTTAATTGTAATTGGTTTCTGATTTGGAATTTGAATGCTAACATTTCTAAAACTTGGAAAGCCTATTGCGTAGTTTGCATTAAAAGGATTTACCGGATAAAATCCCAAAGCACTAAAAACAAACCACGAAGACATTTGACCGCAATCTTCGTTGCCTATCAGACCCTCTGGTGTATTACTATAAAATTCTTCTTTAATCTTCTTAATGAGGTCTTGTGCTTTTTCCGGGGCATTTGCATCATTGTATAAATATGCTAAATGATGACTGGGTTCATTGCCATGTGCATACTGACCTATTAATCCGGTGATATCCGGCTGAACTCTACCAGTCATTTCTGCTTTATTGTAAAACAAGTCATCCAGTCGTTTTAACAATACGCGTTCTTTGTTTTCATCTTTGTCAGAAAGTAAAAAAAGTTGCTTCATCCCTTCAATATCGTGGTGTGCACCAAAAAGATATTGATAGGCATTGGCTTCTGTATAATGATGGTTGACCTCAAGGGGATCAAAGGGTTTTATAAATTGGTTATTCCAACGAGCCTGATAAAAACCAGATTCCGGATTGTATAAATTTTTATATGAATTTGCATTGTAACGTTCCAGCCCTTTACAATGGATTGAAGCTGCTGCTGCAAAATCCAAACTATTTTCTATGGTTTTAGAAACTGATTCGGATTCCTCATTTGATAAAATAAATCCTTTTGGCATAAATTTAATTCCTGTATTGCTTCCATTAAGTAAAGTATTTTGAATGGCCTCTTTCGCAAGGATTGTATCAAAATCAAATACTTTATGGTGAAAAGCATTTGCAATAACAGGAATTGAATGATTTCCAATCATACACCAGGTTTCATTCCCTGCCAATTCCCAAACTGGCAAATGACCGCATTCCTGATATTGACGCAAAAAAGTTCTAATAAATTTAGAATTGTATTCCGGATAAATCCATTGATATAAAGGATGTGTAGAGCGGTAGGTGTCCCATAATGAAAATACAGTAAACTGATCATCAGCCTGCGTTGAATGAATATTTAAATCCATTCCCCGATAGCGTAAATCAATGTCCTGAAACAAACTTGGGTGAATTAAATTGTGGTATAAAGCAGTATAAAAAACAAGTTTTTCTTTAGAATCCGGATCATTAATTTGAATTCTACCAAGCAACTTATTCCATAGATCTCTTGTATTGGTAAGCATTTTAGTAAAATTGAATTCATCAAATTCACTTTCAAGATTCTTGGCTGCCCCCGTAGCATCTACAGCTGAAATTCCCACTTGGGCAAATAATTCCTTTGATCCATTTTCTTCAAAATGAATAATGGCTTTTAAAGAATCCGGACTATACTGAATCCATTTAATATTCTTACTAAAAATACTTTTGAAATAAACGTATTGTTTTCGCGCCCAACCAATTGAAATTCTAAATCCTTCAATTGAGTTTTTGCTTGAATTTGTGAAACCACCGCTGAATAATTTATCACGATGTTTTAAATCTATGATGATCCATTGATCCGTATGCTTAGGATAAGTATAATGATGAATCCCTGTGCGTTTTCCAACTGTAAACGCTGCCCTGATTTTATCCTTATCTAAAAAAACACTATAATAACCCGGACTCGCTTTCTCGCTGGATTTTTTAAAAGCAGATGCATAACCTGCTTGCCCATCTGCACCATTATTAAAAACTGGCGATCCTGTTCCTGGCATAAATAATACATCACAATAATCTGGAACTCCGGTACCAGAAAGATGGGTATGACTGAAACCATAAATCAAAGAATCGGAATCGTGGTAACCCGAACATCCATCCCAACCTTCAAGTCGGGTATCTGGACTTAACTGCATCATTCCAAATGGATAAACGGCACCTGGAAAGGTATGACCATGGGCTCCGGTTCCAACAAATGGATTGACCCATGCGGCATAATCTTGAATAACTCCAGTGGCCTTTTTTAAGTTCGTGACTTTGCGCTTAGAGGTATCGGTTGCAAGATGGCCCGCCTTAAATTTGGATTGATTGATTGCAAGTCCATCGGTCAAGCAACATGCTGTAAATAAGCATATGCAAAGCAACCGAAACACGTTTGTATATTCAGAAAATCCTAATGCGTTTTTCATTAAAATCTTTATTTGACATCCAATTGGATTCTCAAATATAAGTCAAACCGGAATGTATTTTCAATCTAAGAAGCTTAGCTTAATTATTTCATCGTCAATCGATTCAAACTGTCAAAGTGTACAAGGACACAAAGAACCGTTTTATTATTAATTTTACACCCCTATGCAGCGACTCATTTATTTAGTCATAAGATTTCTCATACAAGTTTTAAGTTTAATTCCCTACAATGCAATTTATATTTTAAGCAGGTTTTTGTACTTCATATTATACTATCTCATCAGATATCGACGTACGGTAGTTAAAAACAACCTAACCAATAGTTACATTGGTTTATCAAAGGGTCAATTGGATTTACTTACAAAAGATACGTATCGAAATTTAACTGAAATTACGATTGAAGGCATAAAGGGACTAAGTTTTAATGAAGCAACCTTGAATGAAAGATTTAAATTTCAACAGGCGGAGCTAATATTTAAATACATCAACAACAACCAATCAGTTATTGTAGCTAATGGCCATATTGGAAATTGGGAATGGGCCGTTTTGCAATTTGGTTATTATTTCAAAAACAAAAGCATTGGAATTTATAAACAAATAAAAAATGAATATTTAAATCATTATATCAACTCACTTCGTGCTAAATCAACGATTCAACTATTATCTACACGTGAAACCCGATTAATTGCAGAAGAAATTCCTAAAGGAAAGATAATACTTTTAATGGGTGATCAAAACCCTTCAAATATAAAAGATGCAATTTGGACTCGATTTCTAAATCAGGAAACTGCATGTTTGCATGGCATAGAAAAATATGCCAAACAATATAAGTTACCTGTAATTTTTGGATCAATTAGGCGAGTTAAAAAAGGATATTATACGATGAGTTTTTCTTTATTAACCGAACAAGCTGAATTGTTAGCTCCCGGACAATTGACACAAATGTATATGGCTGCAGTAGAGCAAAACATTCAAGATGCTCCAGGAAATTGGTTATGGACACATAGGAGGTGGAAACATAAGAGGGAAGGGGGAGGATTGAGGATTGAGAATTGAGAATTAAGAATTAAGAATTATGGGAACGGAGCGGACATCCCGCGTACTCGCGGGATGAAATAAAAATTGAATTTGCAATTTACAATTGGAAATAATTCTATCTGATTCTGGGCATTTTTCGTTTTCCGCCAGGTCGAAACATCATTCGTTGGTCCATTTGACCTGCCATTTTCATGCGGCCTTGTTGTTTCATAACGTCGTCAATCATTTTAATTTGATCTTTAAACATATCGGTGGTCAGGTTTAATTTTTTTAATTCACGATAGGCATTATTTGCCTGTGTAATTCTGTTTTTGGTTAAATGGATATTGATCATTTGAATGAGTATCATGGCCCGCTCATTATCCGAAGGCAATTTCAGACTTTGGGCTTTATTAAACCATATTTCCGCATCTTCTGCTTGATTGCGTTGAATTGCGATGGAACCTTTGATCAAAAAATAATATGCACGATTGGTTACATACAACCAATTTGGTTTGAACGTAAGGGCTAATCGTTGTTCGCAAGCATCAAAGTCCATTTTTTGCATCAATAAAGCTGCTGATTGAATGGTACCCAGAAAAATATAACTGGCTAATAATCCTAAGCCTATTAGGATCAAGGGCAATGCATACCAAAAGCTGATTGTAAAGGCTAATAAAATACCGCCGCCCAAAAACAACGCAATCAAAGCAAATTTTAGATATATATTGATTGTAAACATGTGACTTAATTTAACTGGTTTGGGCTTGCAAAGGTAAAAGCAAATTGCTTAGCTAGATACTATGAATAAATCTAGCACATTAAAAATCGTATCCAAGCTCCCATTGCCGCTATGTTGGTGAAATTTCCATCGAAATTTGAGAAACCAGAAAGAATAGAGGTATTGAGAATTACTCTTTAGGAGGATACTTCACCATCTGCTCGAAAGCATCAAAGCAAAAATTGCATTTCGAAATGTAGAATTACACAATAAATTGATTTTTCTTGAGTTGTAAGTCCTAATTTCGCAGTCCTATTTTTAGTCATGAACTATATAATCACATTATACTTTTTGCTACTTTATAATTTATTCTTTGTCAATGCCCAAACAGGTATCATAAAAGAACTTCCCCTGATTCCAAAACCAAAATCAGAACAAATCGTAGGTGGTAATTTTGAAGCATCTACTCTAAAGCAAATTATTATCCCGGCAAAAGCCGAAAATGCACTTAAAATTGGAAGGGGAATTCAAAATTTATTGGGATTGTCGGAATTGCCGGTAAAAAGGATCAAAGGGACCATCGTTCAAAAATCCAAAAGCATTACCCTTAGTCTGATTTCAAATCCTGATAAACCAGAATATTATAAATTACATATTACTAAAAATGGCATTTGGATTCAAGCAAGTCAAGATCGGGGATGGTTTTATGCTTTACAAACATTAAATCAAATTGTACAATTGAATGAAAACACAAAACGCGATGCCAATCTTTTACCATATTGCATTATAGAAGACGAACCTCGATTTCCCTATAGAGGAATGCACTTAGATGTTTCAAGGCATTTCTTTCCGGTATCTTTTGTTAAAAATTATCTGGATTTAATGGCCAGATTTAAATACAATTATTTTCACTGGCACCTGACCGATGATCAAGGTTGGCGAATTGAAATAAAAAGATTTCCAAATTTGACAGAAGTTGGTGCATATCGAAAAGGAACTCTGATTGGTAAACCAGGAGATCGTCCTCAAAAATTTGATACAAGCCGTTATGGTGGTTTTTATACACAAGTACAGGTCAAAGAAATTATTCAATATGCAAACGAACGATTTATCACTGTAATTCCTGAAATTGAAATGCCAGGACACAGTGCTGCTGCATTGGCAGCATATCCTGAATTTAGTTGTAAAGGACTCCCATCTGCTGTTGCTAATTCCTGGGGAGTATTTGATTCGGGAATTTATTGTACAAAAGATACCAGCTTATGGTTTTTAAAAGAAATATTAAATGAAGTTTGCGATTTATTTCCAGGAAAGTATATCCACATCGGTGGAGATGAATGTCTTAAAGAAAATTGGAAAGCCTGCGAGCAATGCCAAGCCGTAAAACGTAGAAATAATTTAAAATCAGAAGAAGAGCTTCAAAGTTATTTTATCCGTCAAATTGAAAAATATATCAACTCTAAAGGAAAACAAATAATTGGTTGGGATGAAATTTTGGAAGGCGGTCTTGCACCAAATGCTACCGTTATGTCTTGGCGGGGTGTTGAAGGTGGAATTGCAGCTGCAAAGCAAAAGCATCCAGTAATTATGTGTCCGGGCAGTCATTGTTATTTTGATCATTATCAGTCAATGCAATCCAGCGAACCATTAGCAATAGGTGGATATACCTCGCTTAAGAAAACCTATTCTTTTCAAGTAATACCAGATAGTCTGAAGCCTGGTGATAAAAATTACATTCTAGGAGCTCAAGGCAATGTGTGGACTGAATACATGCCAACTGAAGAACAGGTTTTGTATATGAGTTATCCAAGAGCACTGGCATTAGCTGAAGTAAACTGGAGTGCTGAATCCAACAAAAACTACAGTAGTTTTTTAAACCGTTTGCAATCTCATGTCCCTTGGTTTAAAACTAAAAACATGACGATTACACAGGGCGTTCTTGATATTGATTATACAACCATTCCTTCACAAAATGGAATTGTATTGGTATTTCAAAAACCACCTGTTGAAGGAAAAATCCTGGTTGAATCTGAACGTGGAGGAGACAATGTTGCTGAATATTTAAAACAAGATAGCTTTGTTTTAAATAAAGACATTCAATTTAAAGCTTGGTATCAATTGACGAATAAATCACTCGGCAAACCCCTCTTGATTGATTTTAAAAATCATAAGGCCTGTGGAAAAAAAATCACGCTGACTGAAACACCCGCATTAAAATATTTTCAGGGTGGAACACAATGCCTTGTAAATGGAATCGAATCGCCTCACAAGAGATATGGAGGACCCGAGTGGGTTGGACTTGAAGGACAAGATTTTACTGCCCGTATTGATTTAGATAAAATTGACTCCATTAAATCTGTAAAAATTCAATTTTTCCACGATCCTACTGCATGGATCTACAGACCAAAAGATTTGGAAATTTCAACCAGCTTGAATGGTACAGATTTTAGTACTCCGGTATTTTATCAAATCAATGAAACGGAATCAAAACACATTCAACCCTTTATTCCATTAGAGCATGTTTTTGCCCGTTATATACAGATCAAAGTTAGAAATCACGGAATGATAGAAGGCAATCAAAATGGTGCTGGACATAAAGCCTGGTTATTTGTTGGGGAAATTGAAGTCAGATAGCATTCAATAGCCTAAGCCCTACTTCAATTGCAATTATTTTAACTTCTTTATGGAAACATTTACAGTCAATTGCAAGGACATTTAATATTCCTAAGAGCTATTTATTTGTTTACATTCCTATACATAATTGAACTATATGCAGCAATTATGCTGATCCGAATCCAAAATAGTAAGTAAAATGTTATCGAAGGATGGAATGATTAAAAGATATCTTTTTTTACTTCAAATTGTAAGAATCCTTTGCTATTTGATTCGATCACATATTATGTATAATAAAATGATGTTTAGCTTCAATTTTCTACAGAGCCCATGTTTTATTTTAGTAAGCCCCCAGGTTTAACAACAAACATCCAGTTAAAATCCAATTTAATAATGCCTGCATTAGGAAATACCTCTTCAAATAATTTAAAAAATTGTTCATTTTTATCCTGATCCATTCCATTATAATTGATTCGGTTATAAATTAATATACCATGATCGGTCAAAGAATTTTTTAAAGAAATTAAAAAATCATTGGTTTCGAATTGTACTGGAACAGTCCGGTCATTAAAAATATCCATACAAATTAAATCGTATGTTTTTTGGTTGGAATTCATAAATTCCAAAGCATCTTTTACAAAGATCTTACATGAATTATTAGATATTTCGTTTTTGTACTTTTCAAAAATAGAAACGATTACCGGGTCGATTTCCACGGCATCGAATGCAGCATGTATCTTATACTTTTGTTCGAGAATTTGCAAAATACTTCCGGTACCTAAACCTAAAATAAGTATATCCTTTAATTTAAATTGGTCTAAATGCAAAATGGAAAAGCTATCTCTGAAATTATAGTAGTGGTTACCATAAGAATAAACAGCATTGGAAGAAACCAATTTAAGCTGTCCTTGAGAAAGATACAATTTTAAGAGCGGATTAATAGGAGTTTCATGTTGTTCAAGCAGTACATCAAATAAAAAACTCAGGTAGTACTTTAGTTTAAACATGATTAATTTGT
Organism: Saprospiraceae bacterium; assembly: GCA_016714025.1. Taxonomy (NCBI): domain Bacteria; kingdom Pseudomonadati; phylum Bacteroidota; class Saprospiria; order Saprospirales; family Saprospiraceae; species Saprospiraceae bacterium. The sequence continues at coordinate 624,048 of JADJOB010000001.1, forward strand.
AGTAATTGCTTCAATATTAATTTAGTTGATTGCATTCATGGTCAATCCTGTTTATCCCATGTTCTGAATGATTGGCTTAAAGCATAGATCTCTTTAGAAATATTCTGATCAATTTCATTAAACACTTGTCCACGTCTGCTCATGGCAGCCATCGCTGTTTGAAAAAACTTCTCTAGTTTAAACGTAGAAAAACCAGATGCGCCTCCCCATGAAAATTCAGGGATATACTGTCTTGGGAATCCATCACCAAATACATTTGCCCCAAACCCAACTACAGTTGCGGTATTAAACATCGTATTAATTCCACATTTAGCATGATCGCCCATCATCAATCCACAAAATAATGAATTCGTTTTAATAAAGCGTTTTGTTGGATAATTCCAGATTTTTACTTCTTCGTAATTATTTTTCAAATTGGAACTATTACTGTCAGCACCCAAATTACACCATTCCCCTATGACACTGTTTCCTAAAAATCCATCGTGCGCTTTATTTGAAAATCCTTGAATTATAACATTATTGAGTTCCCCTCCTACTCTTGATTCAGGACCAATGGTAGTTGCTCCATAAATTTTTGAACCCATTTTCAGTTGAGATTTTTCCAATACGGCCAAACTTCCACGTATCATACATCCTTCCATGATTTCAGCGTCCTTTCCAATATAGACCGGCCCGGTATTTGTATTGATCACACTGTGGGAAATCACAGCTCCCTCTTCGATAAAAATTGAATTTCCTATCAATCGATTGGAATTATCCAATGGTTGAGATTTGCGTCCATTGCATATTAAATTAAAATCACTTTTTAATCCGGCATCATTCCATTGAAAAATCTCCCAAAGATTCATCAATAAATTTAATTGATCAGCAGCTACCCTGGATCCCGAAATATTGAAAGAACCCGGATTGTTTAAAAAATCTTCACATTGCTGATCAGACAATCGGGCAGCAATCCAATCTTGATCACAACGGATGAATTCTCCGAGTTTTAATTGATTCACTAATTGAAGCAATGTTTGATTTGGAATGCAATGTGATTTGATTAATAGATTGTCTGCTTCAATGCTGCATTTAAATTTATCCTGCAAATATCCAGGAATAAAATTGGATGATTTTGCATTCAAGTGGCGTTCCCATTTTTCAGCAATGGTTAAAATGCCAATTCTAAAACTGGATACCGGTCTGGACCATGAAAATGGTTTCAAACTATCCCGGTGATCGGGTTCAACAAAGATTAAATTCCTAGTGTCCATAAATTATAAACCCCGCTTTTGGCGGGGTTTAAATTATTAACTTTTTGCGAATTTTGTGCTTGCAAATTTTTTATTGAATTTGTCAATCCGTCCAGCAGTATCAATGAACTTCATTTTACCAGTAAAGAACGGGTGGGATTTAGAACTAATTTCCAAACGAATTAATGGATATTCTTTCCCATCTTCCCAAACAATGGTTTCTTTTGTTGCAGTACAAGAGCGGGTTAAAAAGGCTTCATTACAAGAAAAGTCCTTAAAAACCACAAATCGGTAACCAGCCGGATGTATATCTTTTTTCATTTTTTGAAAATTTGGAATGCAAAGATACATTTTATACTGGAATTTAAAGAAAGAATTTGGGTTTTCAAGATCAAAATTATTGTAACATATTGATAATCAATTAATAATATCACAATTTTCAAAATGTATTAACTTGCCGCCCAAGAATTTATGCATATTTCAAAATTAAAAATCGGGATATTATTAGGAGGCTCCCTCATTATGGTTGTTTTTGCCTCCAATTATATGGTTGGGCATACCTTTTGGGGCAATTTCCCACTATTCTTGATACTTCCACTGTGGTTTAGTCTAATATTTGGATTGCTAATCTATTCGAAGTCGCTATTTCAAAATCAATCAGGGATTTGGCTTAGTTTGTTATCGGGTATTCTATTAGGAAAAGCCTTCGTTTATGACAGTCCGCTACTTTTTATTGGATTCATTCCACTCCTTTTTTTAAAATCCAATCTAGAAAACCGAGCGATAAGACCAAAGCTACTGGTTCATGGAGCTTATGCATTTAATGCATTTATGGTCTGGAATATATGCGCTACCTATTGGGTTGCCAATGCTGCATTGATACCGGGTTTTGTTGCCATTTTGCTAAACAGCTTTTTTATAGCCATTCCCTGGTGCGCCTCGGTTGTATTTGAAAGGCATTTTCCAAAAATAATGGGATTTTCATTGCTGTTTTTTTGGATTAGTTTTGAATGGGTTCATCAAAGCTGGGAAATTTCCTGGCCTTGGCTTAGCCTTGGAAATGGATTTGCATTTTATCCAAAATGGATTCAGTGGTATGATTGCACAGGTACTTTTGGGGGCAGCTTGTGGATTTTATTAGTCAATCTTCTATTTTCTAAAACATATCAAAATAATAAATGGAATTGGGCTTATATACCGGGCGCTATCATGCTAATTTTAATTCCTGTCTGGATAGGATACTATAAATACGATCGGGTTAATTTAAATGGAAAAAATATTGAGGTTGGAATCATTCAACCTAATTATGAACCCCATTTTGAAAAATTTTCCATTGACCAACGAGAACAAATGCTACGGTTTGAAGCCTTGTCAAAAGCTGCCTGCACTCCCAATACGAAATATCTAATCTGGCCTGAGACCAGTTTTGAATACATCCAAATCGATCAAATTGATACTGACTGGCGGATTCAGCGTATGAAAGAAATTATTGGCAAGGGGTCTGACTTGTGTCTGGTTGCAGGATTAACTACTCTTAAACCATTTAAGGAGGGTGAACCCTTGTCTGCAGCAGCCAGAGAAAATAAACGAGGCGGATATCCCCGATACTTTGAAATTCAAAATAGTGCAATCCAGTTAAAATCTGATTCAAGTGAAATTCCAGTATATGTAAAATCTAAACTAGTCCCTGGAGTTGAAACTTTCCCTTATCGCAAATTATTACCTTTTCTTAAACCTATTGTTGATAAACTTGGAGGTTCTGTACATGGCTTAGGAATCCAAAAGGAGCGTTCTGTTTTTAACAATCAATCGCTGTCAATCGCACCTGTTATTTGTTATGAATCTATTTATGGAAATTATGTAGGCGACTATATCAGGAAAGGTGCACAAGCGATTTTTATTATGACAAATGATGGATGGTGGGATAATACACCCGGACATAAACAACATCTAGCTTTTGGAGCATTGCGCGCTATTGAGTTCCGAAGACCAATTGCACGATGCGCAAATACGGGAATTTCCTGTTTTGTAAATGCACGTGGAGATATAAGCCATCCACTTGCATATGGAACTCAAGGCAGCATAACGAACACAATGGCATTTTCAAGTTATGAGACAATTTATTATAAAACAGGTGATTTGATTGCTTACGTTTGTTTGATATTTAGTGTGCTTGCCCTGTTCTTTTTATTAACTATAGTTTTGCAAGTTCGCTTTTTAAAAAATCGATAACCCGAACTTCAACTGCGTCTATTTGATTAAAATCTGCCAAAAAAACGGTGACATAATCCAATAAATGAACTAAGTAAATTGAACGAACAATAATTGAATCACCGGAAGAATAAATTTCAATTAAATTTTGAGTATAATGAGATACCACTTCTTTTGTCAATTCAATACGAGCCTGAATGCGTGGATGATCACTGGCATTTCTTATAAAAACAGGCGCTAATGCATTTTGAGGCCAACGCCATCCTACCAACTCATTGTGATTCATTTCCGGAATTACATGATGCCAGCAAAGAATTTTGCTGTTTTCATTGAGCTGTTGTCTAAATCTCACTGCAACCGGTTCAATAGTATCTGCACAATAAATTACAGGAATTTTTCCCTCCAGATAAGAAGCCAGGTGTTTTGCCTTTTCAATGATGGCATTTGATTCAAGCTTCATTTTTTCAATCGCCAAATTCAATTCTGAAATAAAATGATCCGGTATAACTCCTAATTTATGAATGACAAATAACTGGGCCACCAGTGAGAATCCCAGACAAGCTCTCGGTGATGACCAACCAGATGGTAATTGAATATAATCCAACTGATATTGATTTGCCATGCGCAATACTTCCCCCCCTGATGCAATGCAAACTATTTTTGAACCTCTGGAAATTATTTTACCAAAACTCTCGATGGTTTCCTCTGTATTTCCCGAATAGGATGAGATGATTACCAGTGTTTCGTCGTCTACAAATGCAGGAACATCATACGTTTTTCCAACGATATAAGGAACCTCAGCATATGATTTAATAAATGAGGCAACAAAATCGGCGCCAATACCAGAACCGCCCATTCCACTAACATAAATCCGTTGGATGCGCTTGGAATGACCCGAAATTAAAGCATTTAATCCAATTTGGATAGCTTGCTCCAATTGAGTTGGGAAGGCCTGGATCATTTCAAACATTGATTTCATAAACAGTATCTATAATGAAGCACAAAATTAAAAGATATCTAGTATTAAGCGTATTTAAATCAGGGGCTTTAAGTAAAATTCAAATTTTAGTTTCTGACCATTTCTTCGAACACTCAATTTGATTTTTTTTCCAGCTTTCTGTTGTAACATTCTATTAATCTTTGACAATGAATAGAAAGACGTCGGCCATGAATTAATTTTTATAATCTGATCATTTTCCATAAGACCTGCGTTTGCTGCCGGTGTTCCTTGTAAAATATGTGCTATATAAAATGAATTGAGATCCAGTCCCCCAGAAATTACGATCATTCCGGATTTATCATAGTCTATTTTTCTTTTGTAATTTCTGGTTGTCTTTAGATACAATTTTTCATTTTGGTAATCAAATATTAGTTGAAACTTATCCAGGATGTGATTCCCAATCAAACCTGCTTTACTTTGACTTTCCGTTCGTCCAATACTTGTTTGAATTTTTAAAAAATGGGTTATCACCTCTTGTATTTTAAAAGTATCAAATTGAAGTAAATTGATTTTACCAACATATCCGTTTAAAACACCTCCAAGACCACTTCCTAAATAACCCGGAATCATTTTATCTGGCAATTGCAGGTTCCCTGTAGTATCTGAATACATCATTAATGACAAACTCGCACCGGTATCTAACAATAAATTGAACACCTGGGAAAGTGTATCAGAAATACAAATTCTTGTACTTATGTAAGGCTTGTTTTTATAAATCTGAATTGGAACAGCAGTAAAGGAAGGACTTATTTTTTTTGAACTCGGATGCAACATGATCAATCGGAGCTTATAATTTATTTCTATTTGGTACGAATTAAAAATGGCAGCACTTAGAATCCCATGAACCGGTTCACCAATCACTTGTGAAATGTCATTAATCTTTTCCTTTAAAACAATCAGCGGTGTATTAATTGAATATTGGTCTCCAAAGGACAGACCCATAGGACTGGTAACCAAAGCTGGAATTTCCTGTTGTAAATCGGATCCAATGACTCTAATTTCTCTTTGATATACATTTGGAAATAAATCCGTCCATTTTTTTTCAAACATGATTGTGTGTTCAGCCCCTGTATCAAATATCAGATTAACCGGAATCAGGTTCTCTAATTTCAGTTCAACGATTATAAATGACTGAACATACTTAAATGGCAAACGGATACTTCGACTCGCTGATTGGTCTAGCTCCCGCGAATTTGCAATACTTAATCCAACCAATTGGATAAGTATTAAAATTAAAAACAACCGATTACTTGTAAAATCAGATCGTAAAGCCATATGCTATAAAAGCAAATTGAAATTAAAAATACAACAAATCCGCATATATGGAACTCTTTAAACTCCTTGGGAAAGCTTGTTTTCTATAAACTCCCAGTTTACTATTGTAAATGAAGGATTTAAAAATTGATTATTGGAATATTAAGAATTTAAAGGCATCCCTCAATTAAAAAGCGACTCTTTTTTGATACCTTCCATACAAACCTAATTCATTTCCCTCGCTATCTAAAAGCACTTTGAAATAGGAGCATTCCAGACTCCTGGTATAAAATATTTCATTATTCGGAGTGTTCAATATACTGAGTGTTTTGGTATTCGAAATTCCTTCATTATTATCCCTCCGACTGGCCATCAATCCTGTTTTTATCTTAAAATTACGTAAGTCACGTGACCAGGGAACCAAATTAAAATTGGCAGATAGGATCACATTTGGAAAATCTTTTTTGATTTTAACACTCAAAGAATCTAAAAATTCATTCATTCTGCTAAATGAATTAGATGATTCCAAAGGCAAAGAATTGGATACTAGTATTTTAAAACTATCATTCAGTTGGTTCGTTAAGCCAAGACTCAAAATTGGATTTCCAAATATTCCAAAACTGGATTCTTCATAAAAAGGAAATTTTGACAACACGGCCTTTCCCAAAGGATCAATACGTGGCAACATGGTTTGATAAGGATATCTGGCTCGTGTTGATTGCAGTTTTTCTATATTATCCGGCGATAATTCCTCCAATACGAGAATATCCGGATCCATGTTATAAATTGACTGAAGAGAAGAATTAATGTCATCGTTTGTAAATGTCAGATTCACAAATAACAAACTGATTGAGGCCGGATTATTTAAACTAACCAGTCTCAAATCCGTATTAAAAGAATTCATCAGAAAAAAAGCCAGGATTCCTGAAGAGAAAAAACAACTGTATAAAAACTTTTCATTGCCAATAAACAATGACACGATGCCAATTAAAAGGCATAAAAGCATCCAATGAATTGCATAATCGGAAAACCTATAAATCAACAGAAAAGCTGGTGGAAATATAAACAATATGGAAATTCCCAAGATCATTGCAATCAAGATCCACTGAATTTTTTCTGGTATGTATATGCTGATTGTTTTAATAAAATTGATTTCTGTTGATCCTATGTACAAAATTAATGATTGCACTTTACAATTTATAAGGAAGCTCTAAAAACTCACAAGAGTTGGTATATTCCTCAATTAAAGCTTCATTTTAAGTCAAAATAATGCAGATTTAAAATTGAGGACCCGTCTTAAAGCCTTATTTGAACTCTGATAGCCTCCTGGGATCACATCAACGATCCAATTAAACAGATTAAATAAGGTGCTTAACTCAATCTTATCTACGCTCAAGATGCGTTTTCAACTGTTTCATCAGATTTCAATTATTTATACTTGCGTTTAATAATCTACAACAATTCTGTTCTTAAACTGGAGTATGTCTCCATCCGGATGAAGTAATTCCATACGAATTATATAATTCCCCCGGGCTAATCGGCTTCCCTGATCAGAATCACCATTCCAAATTACAAAATCATCCGTTGCAAGAACTTGACCATCGAACTTTTTGACCCGATACCCAGAAAGGTCAAATACCTCAATTCTTGAATTATATCCGGACTTAGGCAGATGAAATTTAATTTCCAGGAAATCCATTAAGTTATCACCATTTGGACTTATCCAAATCGATGACAAATTTGGAATAAATTGATCAGCATTTTTTAAACTATCTTGCCATTGGCTGTTTTTAATTCCAGGTGTTGCATAAAAATAGGTTTTGGCTGCAGATTGCCAATTCTGTTTATTGTCAGAAGCTAATTCTAAATGAATTTTTTCAAGTGAAACCCCTTCAGGGTCCTTTAAAAAGGGATGATGCCAGGATTCATCAAATTGAAAACTATCTAAAACCAAAAGTGCATTGTGATCTCTGGCTGCTAAAATTAAAATACCGCCTTCATCAGAAATTGATGGGAGATTTGATGCTACAATTTTAGAGGAATCATGAAATGGGTATTGAATTATCAAATTTTCGGGATCGGAACTAAATGCTAAATATCCTCCGGGCAAAATAACTTGATCTGTCTTTAAATTCATCCAGGTATTGGATGTATTTGGATTTAAAATCATCAGTTCGGAACATTTCAAAGATTGAAGGCTCTTGTTATAAATTTCAATAAAATCTTGTCCGCCACTGTTTGGATTAAAAAGAACCTCTGAAAATGTTAAATCGCCTATTTTAGGTTCTGCCGGTAAATTGAAGGGTTCTGAATTAAAATAAAATTTTTGTTCTACACAATTTTGAATCCCGGTAAAGTCCAGGGTGTAGTTGATTCCCTTTTCTAAAGGTTCGTTTAATAGGATCAGCAGTTCGTTGGTTCTTTGTTCAATAAAAGACAAAGTAGCCAATGAACGATTGGGAGTAATTTTTAACCATTCAAGATGGTAAATGGTATTAAAATCTAAATTTTGGTTGAAACTGACTTTAATTTCCCATTCACTTACAGCATATAAACTAGATACAAGTAAATTTGAATCAACTGTTGCATGAGAAGCAACAGAATTCTCGTGTCCAGGGCTGCCCCCACTAAAATGCTGGCTGGCGGTCCAGTTAAATTTTCCCAAACATAAATTGGATTCATTTATTAATTCTAATGAATAGCCACCCTCTTTTTTAATTTCTGAACCATACCAACTGTCATCAAATTGCACAAGATCTATCAACTCAAAGTCGGCGTTGTATAATTGTACTGCATCAGCAGCATTATTTATTGCAGGAAATTCATTTAACCCATACACGGATCCATACGCTTTAAATAAATCAGTATCTCTTGCTGCACATAGTATTAAAAATGAATCTGGTTTGATCGAGCTTTTCCCAAAATAGGCTTCAGTAGAACCATCTGACAAAATGCAATCTTCCAAATTGAGTATGTTGGGACTTATATTTTTAATTTCGATGTATTCGCGGTCAGGCAAACTTGCCGGTGGACTGGGGTCTGCCATGATTTCGGTAATAATCAAATCATGGTATTCCGGTTGCACAGAAAAGATTGCTTTAAATTCAAACGCTGAGCCTGAATTGGTATTTGAATTCAGATCGGCTATGTTATAGTACTTTAAAATATAATTGGAATTGAATGTGAGATTTTGGTTAAAATGCAGCACGCAAGAATTTGAGTTTATCGAGTAAATTGAATCCGGGAAGCCAACATGAACAATTTCAAAATTTGTTTTTACAAACGAGGATTGAATATTTAGTGCCTCGTTAAATTGAAGTTCCAAACGATTTTCATCCAGGGTTTCAACGGATTGAATAAAAGGAATGAGTGTATCTTTAGCAAACTTAAGAATACTTACATCGTCAAAATAGTATCGATCTTTGCGCGTATCTGTATACGTGCAAATAAATTCAAAATAGCAAGAGTCCTTCTTAAATGGAATTTGTTTAAACAAGGTTCGTTCAAGATTTAATGGGTATTCTCCAGTATAATTTACCTTAAAATTCCAAATAGAATCCTGAAATAATGAAATATCAAACCTGGCTAATGCCGGATCTGAAGCAAGCTGCATCAATTCTCCAAAACCCAAAAGTTGCTTTATAGAAGCATCTTTATAAAAAAATTTCCAGTTATCGTTCGTTCCATTTTCGCCAATTTCAATATAAAAAGCTTTCGAAGAATCCCATGCCATTTGATCGGCCATTAAAACAACTGCCAGTTTATTAGTAGCTGATGGACTGAAATCCAATTTAAAATAGAATGACCAAATCAAACTGTCTTCGTAATGAAACGATCGAAACAGCGTTGAACTGCCCGCTGATGGGGCCATTAACTGGAGTTGCATTTGGGAATTAACCTTAAAGTTATGGACATCGCCTTTCCAGGCAGGGTTGAGTGATTGACTAAATGAATCACTCCATTGGGCGAATAGCCCAGAAATGCCAAACAGGCATATAAGGGTCATATATGTTCTCATAGTAGCTCTAAGGTAAAAAAAATTAAAATATCCAAGTTTTTTACAGTTACCAAATCCTAAAAAATTATTAATAAGCTCAAGAAAGGCCAATCTCAAAAGCTAACATGTAACTTTGTGAAAATTTGCGTATGCATTTAGCAGTAGTTGGCGTTACAGGATTAGTAGGACAAGTAGTTTTGGATTTATTGAATGAAATCAAACTTCCCTATGATAAAATAAGTTTTGTTGCTTCTGAGCGTTCTGTGGGTAAAATCATTTCCTGGAATGGAAAGGATCACACAGTCATTTCTATGGAGGATGCAGTTGCATCAAAACCTGACATTGCAATTTTCTCAGCAGGAGGTTCCACCTCTTTGGAATGGGCACCGAGATTTGCGCAATCCGGTTGTTATGTAATTGACAATTCTTCGGCCTGGCGGATGGATCCATCATGTCCCTTGGTAGTTCCGGAAATTAATGCTGACACGATCCATGCAGGCACTAAAATTATTGCAAATCCAAATTGCTCAACCATTCAAATGGTGATGGCATTAAATCCACTTCATTTAAAATATGGTTTGGATCGGCTTGTAATTTCTACCTATCAATCTTTTACCGGTACTGGCATGAAAGCGGTACGCCAATATGAATCGGAGCGAGATGGAAAACAGGTTGAAGAACCGAGAGCCTATCACCATCCCATTTTCGAAAATTGCATTCCTCAATGCGACACTTTTTTAGACAACGCGTATACAAAAGAAGAAATGAAAATGGTCCATGAGACGCGTAAAATATTAAGAGATCCAGCGATTCGGATTACGGCAACTGCAGTGCGCGTTCCAGTAAACGGGGGACATTCTGAATCCATCAATATTCAATTAAAAAAAGAATTTGAACTAGCTGCTGTATCAAATATATTGGCTTCTACCCCTGGAATCGTTTTAATGGATAATCCAGAAAATTTTGAGTATCCCACACCCTTGCAAGCAAAAAACAGAAATGAAGTATTAGTAGGTCGAATCCGCCGGGATGAATCGCAGGCTAACACGCTAAATATATGGGTGACTGCGGACAACTTGCGTAAAGGAGCAGCTACCAATGCCGTTCAAATAGCGGCTTATCTCATTGATCAAAAATTGGTCGGCAGGAATTAATTTATAAATAATGATATTTGGATTGATTTTTGTACATTTTAAACGTTATAGATAGGAAATCATCATTTTACAAATGCCTCTGTTTGAGAGGAAAACAGATTTAAATAATTAAATACTAGAACATGAGAACCAGATTAGTGGTTTGGGGAGTTAATGTCAAAGAAGAAAGGGTCTTGATGGCCATTTCATTAAATGCGGATGCAAACAAAGTTGAAATCTGGAGTATTCCTGAAGCGGATATCCCTGAGGAGTTTTACAACAAGCTGATGAGCCAATGGCGCGAAGGAATGGATTTGGATATGCCTACCAGCGCAGAGCATCGGATTACAGAATTAACCATGGCGGATGGCATATTGCCAGAAGATCTAAAAGTTGAGAAATCGGATGTGATTCAGCGCGCCCAAATCGAATGGCATTTTATTGTCTTGTCTAACAAGCTTTATAAAAATTATAAAACAGAATTAGAAGACCTGCATGATAAGATAAAACGATTAGAATCGTTTAATCAGGCTCTATGGGAAGAGCTTAAACAAACCTGGTCCAACATTCAACAACATATTTTTGAAAAAAATATTTCACGGGACCATGCGGATTCCTTAAGGGAAAAATCCAATGCACTTTTTGAGGAACTAAAAAAGTTAAAACAAAGTTTAGCATCTGAATTTAAGCAAAAATCTAAGGAAGTTTATGATCAGATCATGAACTCACTTTCTGAAATTGAAAAGAAAATTGAAAGTGGATCGTTATTAAAACCCTTGTTTGATCAATTAGTTAAAATTCAGTCTGATCTAAAAACGCAATCCATACACAAAGACCATCGCGAATCTATTTCTTCAAAATTAAATGAATCCTTTAGAAGCATCCGTGAAAAAAGAGAAAAAAGAGAATCTGGAAATGATCAACAAGGCTCAGGAGCAGACCGCCTGATCCGCAGATATGAAGGTTTGTTGGTTGCCATTCAAAAATTTGAACAATCCATAAATTTCGAAAAGAAAAATATAGATTTTGAAAACAGAAGGATTGCTACTACCAGCGGACAATTAGAAGCTCAAATTCGTGTGGCTAAAATCAAAATGATTGAGGAACGAATGAAGTCCAAAGAAGAGAAACTAAAAGAACTTCTTGCAACAAAAGAAAAATTAGAGCTCATCATTGAAAAGGTTAAAAAGCGGGATGACAAACAAAAGAAACGCACAGAACGTAAAGAAAAAGTAGAAGAAGAAAAAGAAAAAATTAAAGCAAAGATTTCTGATTCAATTCACCAGGCACAAGAACATGTTCCCGCAGAATTGCAAGAAAAATTGGAGAAAGCAGCAGAAGAAATTAAAATTGCTAAAAAACCAAGAAAACAAAAATCAGAAAGTAAATCAACTGAAAAAATTGTTGATAGTGACGAATCCAATGAAGTGATTTCTGTGGATGAACCAAATTTACCTACGGATCCAGTTTCAGAAGCTCAACCGGATTTAAATATTACACAATCCGAACCAGTCGGCAAACCGGAGGAAGAATAAATTTGCGAACTCCCTTTATGAATACTAAGAAAGAATTAAAATTACAACAGCATTTTGATCAGGAAGGTAAAAAGGCTTCTCCCCTATTACCGGAACATGTAAAGAATTTTTTGGTGGATATTGACGGCACTATATGTGACGACATTCCCAATGAAGAACCGGAACGAATGGTTACTGTGGAGCCTTATCCGGATGCGATTAAAGTAATTAATCAATGGTATGAAGAAGGGCATATCATCACTTTTTTTACTTCCAGAACTGATGTCCATAAATTGATTACAGAAAACTGGCTTCAAAAATGGGGATTTAAATATCATTTCCTCTTATTAAACAAACCTCGTGGTGGCAATTATCACTGGATTGACAATCACATTGTACGAGCCACACGCTATGAAGGAAAATTTACAAAAGAATTTGTGGAGGTTACCACCAAGGTTCAGGTTTTTGAGAAATAGCTGAGGAAGTGGACTGTTGGACTGTTGGACTGTTGGGCTGTTGGGCTGAAGGACTGAAGGACTGAAGGGCTGGAGGACAGTTGGGTAGGAGGGTTAATTGAATGTTGAGCATTTTACAATTTTTGACTACTGACTACTAATTACTGTATACTGATTTTGGGGCTGGAGGACAGTTGGGTAGGAGGGTTATTTGAATGTTGAGCATTTTTGAATTTTTTGACTACTGACTACTAATTACTGAATACTGATTTTGGGGCTGAAGGACTGTTGGGGAGGAGGGTTATTTGAATGTTGAGCATTTTTGAATTTTTTGACTACTGACTACTAATTACTGAATACTGATTTTGGGACTGTTGGGGAGGAGGGTTATTTGAATGTAGAGCTTTTTTGACTCTAGAACTTTTATACTTTGATGAACCCCAATAAGAAGAAGTTAAAGCATATAAAAACAAAAGCCAACCTTCAGGCTGGCTTTTGCTCTTTTTTAACGTTTAATTAATTTATATTATTTAATAACAACTTTTGAGTATGAATGGTTCCCCTTGCCAATTCCTTCTAGGATTACGATACCTTTTGGCAAATCTTCTGTATTGATTTTAACAAAACTTAGATCTGCTGGTAAAGAAACCCGCTTAAGTTCTTGACCATTTACGGATCGGATGATTAAGGTATGAATTGACTTTTCAGCATCCTGTCTGAAAAGAAAATAATTGTTGGCAGGATTTGGATAGACCTTGAAGTTGCTTTTGGTTTTCTCTGAATTGGTACCAATAATTTTATCAGAATCAGCCAATGTCCCTTTGCCCGGAGCAGAGGTACAGACCAAATCGCCTTCATTGGTTGTTACACAAACTTCGGCATTGTAAAACTTAGGATAAATGAATTCTACATTATCAATAACCCAACCTAAAATGGTATTCGTATTTGGACTTACATTTAAGCTGTCATTTCCAAATCGAAATCTAATTTGAACTTTATTAGTACCGTAATCCTTAAGACTCAATACAGTTGGAATAAAATCTGTGCTTTGTCCAGAAAACGCAGATGAATTTGGAATGACGAACGTTTCATAATTAATCAAACCCGTATAGCCATTCAAACTAAATTGTTCCGGTTTAACTGGTAACCAGAAAAAACCATCCGTAGATACTTCAATCATACCTCCGTCAAATGCTTTTTCAGTATTGAAAAAATGATAGAAATACAAAGAAGGATCTGCTCCACTCAGTTGCAATTGATTTTTAGTAAAAAGAAAATAATCATTGGAAACGCCTTCCTTTTCTTCTGCAATCCAGGCAAACGATTGATTGACACCATAACCTTCGTCACGATACCATAGTTGTGTTCCTTTTGATATATCTATATCCCAATTATCTTCACCTGCTTCAATATCATCATACCAAAGCGTTGTAGACATGATAGCAGGATCTGATTTTACTTTATAAGTAATTGTTTTTGATTCCAGTGATTTTAATTGACTATATGTCCAAACCAATTGGTTGCCATTTACAACAGGAGCTGGATTTCCAGAACCTGCCACATAGGTACAGCCAGCGGGTAAATTATCAGTTACGACTACATTATTTGCAACACCTGGTTTATAGTTATTAATTTCTATAGTATAACTGTATTGGTCACCTGGTTTTACGACATCATTTTTTATAAACGTAGTTGCATCTTTATAGTAGCCTGCTCTTTTATTTACTAACAATTTATTGATACAAATTAATGCAGGTAAATAATCTTCTGTTTCATCACCGACTGAATTACTAGAGCCTTGCTTGCTAAAAAATCCAAATCCACGGCGTGCAAATACTTCCCAAATAAGACAGGCATTTGCTGCAGCATTATTTATGGTATCGGCTTTAAGTATTGCATTCCTACCATCAATAAACCCGGGCAGGCAAGGTTGCAATTTCATACCATCCATTACCAATTGAATGGCTATGTTATTTCCCGCCGTTTTGTTTTTAAAATCCGGATCGTAACCATATTTATTTGCCAGTGCCCAATACATATCCCATAGTACGGTTGTCCAAATTTCACCTAGATTATGGACTTCTGCGTCAATATTTTTATAGGTAAATTCATTATAACTAAAATCTGTAGAATATGGCCTGCGGCGAATTCCCAGTCCATTGGTTGCCTGGTTTAATGCATACGTGCCAATACCCCGTGGATTTGTACCGACATCTCCTGGTTTTGCAGTCATAATTAAAGTCATAAAGTCACTCCAACCTTCTCCCATTTGCTCAGCATTATTAAGACAGTTTGCTCGCGCAGGTCCCCCTGTCAAACGATTGGATACTCCATGACCAAATTCATGCGCAATAATTCCATTGTCAAAATCACCATCCAAACTGTCTGGTCCAGCGGTTGCACCTGGTTCTCTGATTTCAACTCTCAAGCCACCATTTTTAACTTGAAGTTTGAGACGATTGCAAATAGTTTTTGTAGTAAAGTATGCTGGAATTGTAACGCGATTTCCAACAGCTCCCGCACCCATGGTGATAAATGCATCTTCAAAATTACATATGATAACTGCAACCGCTCCAGAGTCCTGGGCATTTAATGCTTTTACACCAAATTCACAGGTTCCCCGGTCTATTAATACAATTTTACCTTGGATTTCACTTTTCCGCAGGCCTTTGGAACAAGCCAGGGTTGGATTTGGTGAATGATCATTTGCTATGACCACTTCTGCCTCTCTCGTCGGAGGAGGTGCACCACCCCAACCACTTGCACGGCGTGATTCAAAGGCACCAATTAACGAATCTGGTTTTGAAATATAAGTTTCCACACCAGATGACAACCATAAAAACATTTGCATTCTTGGGTTTCCTCCATCTGCGGGAGTTGCAAAATTTGCATTATCCGTACCGCTGCCATCCTGAGCTTCTGCAAGTACATGGTCATTTGCAGCTCCTCCTTTACTATAATTGTTAGTTTGAAAATTCCCAGCTGCTTCATTAAATCCAAAACCGTACAGATTGTCGTGCATCATATTATTCAGATAAAACAAATTAACAGTAGCAGCTTTAGTATAAACTCCAGGCTCTGAATTTGGGTCAAATGGAAAATCAAAAATTAAGTCTGTCCCACCATTTGGTTCGCCTCCATCAGAAGCATTGTCACCGTTTCGATCCAAATAAGCATGTACGTTGTTTCCTCTTGTAATTTGATATTCTGCACCATTTGCACCATTTGTGTCATGCCAACCAAATGGAGATGCCGTTGCATTCGCAGGATTGACGACTAATTGGCGGTTGCCATGTTTTGGGCTCTCGGATGGCAAACTCACTACATTGTATGTGTTTGGAGCAGCCGGACTTGGTTGATGCATGATGGCCAATGCTTCTTTTACCGGTACGGGTGCCGGATTGAAAGCTTTTTGATGATCTACACATTTGCTGTGACCTGGATGATCAAAATTACATTTGATTGAAAGATTTTGCTTGTCAATAATTTTACCAGTTTGGGCATCAACCCGTACTGACCAATAATCACTGCCACTTGTTAAATCCATTGTTAAATCCCAGGAAAGTCTTAAGGCCCCATTTTGATCCAAACAATACACTTGCTTCACTGGAATATTAATATTGGTAAAGTTGGTTTTCATAATCTCCATCTTACCATCTTTGGTCCTTGAAACATTGGATGGGATCAGGGCATTCGGAATGTCCAATTGGAGAACAGCAGCACTTAATGCATCAATAGGTGTAAGTCGTGCCTTCGTAGTGTTTACTTTTGCCTTGAGCTGATCAACAAACCGGGAAGGGCTGTCATAAATTTTACCATTTGGGGCAATGTGTACAGATGTGATCGCATTATGGATTTCAATTCCCTGATATCGTTGAATCAAATAGATATGCGTCAAACCATTATGATCTGAGGTATACATATCTGAAACGGCTAAATCAGAAATATCGTCCGGATTCAGTCCCCAGACACTGGCATTTTGTTCTATAGCTCTTAATGCAAGGTCTAATTTGGACTGGACCTGCGCTTTAAGTGCTACAGAAAAACATAAAGCATTGATTACTAATAAATTAAATAGTTTGATTTTCATAAATGTGGAAATAATTTGAATTTGCGAAATTAATAATAATTTTATTGGTGTAATGGACAAGAAAGATTTAATATTAGGAAAGAACGCTTTAAGAGAAGCTTTTGCTGCTGAAATACGGATTCAGAAAATTTTTATTTCTGAAACCCTTGATAAAGAGGATATGAAAGAGCTTTTAAAGCTTGCACATCAACACAAGGTGCCGATTCTAAAAGTTGCCAAGCAAAAACTGGATCGATTGAGTCGTAGCAACCATCAAGGGGTCATTGGACTTAATTCTGCAATCCCCTTTTACCAAAGCCAAAACCTTGTTGACAATATTTTATTTCATGGAAAAAATCCAGCACTTTGTGTTTGTGATGGAATTACAGATGTTAGAAATTTTGGAGCAATAGCGAGGTCTGCTGAAATATTTGGTTTACATGGAATCGTCATCCCCCAAAAAGACAGTGCTCCTGTAAATTCAGAATCCATTAAAGCATCTTCGGGTGCTCTGTTGAGTTTGCCGGTATGTCGGGAGAAAAATTTAGTCCATTCAATAAAACAATTTAAAAAAATGGGACTAAGTATTCTATGTGCTTCAGAAAAAGCTGAAAAAAACATAAGGGATCTCGATTTAAATAAGTCTATTGCCATTGTACTCGGTTCAGAAGGCACGGGAGTCAGCCGGGAGGTATTGAATGAAGCCGATGAATTGGCTAAAATCCCACAGATAGGAAGTATCGCTTCGCTCAATGTGAGTGTAGCTGCAGGAATATTTTTTTATGAATGGATGTTACAAAACCAAAATGAACTCAATGAAAGAAAATGAACCGGAATCCAAATTAATGTGTTTATAATTCTTTAGAACCCAATTTAGTTTATGAAACACCTATTTCATGTTCTTTCGCTTTTTCTTGGTCTTCAGGCAATTCAAGCGCAAGATGTTTATAAGCCTCTTGAAAACGGTTTGCTTTGGAAAATTGAAGGAAAGGAATTGAAGAAAGCTTCTTATTTATTTGGGACAATCCATTTAATTCCTGCAACAGAATTCTTTCTACCTAAAAATCTTGAAAAAAGTTTACAAGAGACTCAAAAAGTATTTATGGAAGTTGATATCGATGGCATGAATGATATGGGTAATTTAATGAGTGTAGGCGATAAATTATTTATGCAAAACGATACCAGCCTCGTTGATTTAATTAGTCCGGAAGAATATAAACAACTTGATACATTTTTTAATAACCTGGGTATCCCATTAAATTTTTTCGAACGATTGAAACCCATGTTTTTAAGTGTTTTAGTAGGCAGTCAGGGAAATCCTTTTGGTTTGCAGGATGGGAGTTTAAAATCTTATGAATTTGAATTGGCAGAACTTGCAAAAAAGTATCATATCGAAACAGATGGATTGGAAAGTTTAGATTTTCAAATTTCCATCTTTGATAATATTCCATATGGAGTTCAGGCAAAAATGTTAATGGCTTCTTTTAAATCTGCACAAGCTGATGAGCAGGTCATGCAAGAAATGTATCAAAAATACAAATCTCAAAATTTAGAAGCCTTGGGTGAAACCATTACTAAAGAAGATGAGCCTTTGTCAGATCATTTGGATCTATTACTTTATAAAAGAAATTTAAACTGGATTCCTAAAATGGAAACAGAAATGCAAAAGGCATCTTGCTTTTTTGCAGTTGGTGCGGGACATTTGGCAGGTGAACGAGGCGTAATTCATTTATTGAGAAAAGCAGGATATAGGGTGGAGCGGGTTAATTGAAAATTACGGATAATCAATTACGAATTATCAATTACGAATTACGAATAACGGATTATTAATTAAGAAATATGGGAGCGTAGTGGATATCTCGCTTACCCGCGAGATGAATTGAGGATTTAGAAAGCATTATCTTGATTGGAAAATTGCAGTATTGTAGCTTTGGAAAATTATTATTATGTTTTTCTTTTATAAACCGGGACTGTAGAACAAGCTTCTCCAAACATGATGCTGGAAGCGACGTTTTTTAAATGTTGGGTAATATCTAAATAAGCAGAAGCTGGTACTTCTTTTTCACTGCATCCTTTGATAACTAATTTTGCATCCCGGTATTCTTCAGGATTTATTTGCTTAATTTTTTGATGAAAATAGTTGCGTAAAAATTCAGATTTGGTACCAAAAACAACATCTCTTGCAAATCCTCCAGCATGACTGGCAACTAACATATAGGCCCAGGTTGGAATGATGGCATCCGTCGAACAAAAAACAGTTAGATATCCATTTTTATAAGCTTCCCAGTTGTGCTCTTTCAAGGCTTTTCTAAAGTCTAATTCTTTAAGGATTAATCCATGAAAAAGATAGTCTTTTAAATCAAATTCAAAAATTTCAGACTCAGGATAAAAGTCTTCCAGTTTAAGTGTAATTAAACTACTTTGGTTTACCCGATTTACTAACAAATTATTGTTATTCATGACTGGATTCGGAACTCGTTGAAAGTGCTGACAAATCCACGGTACTGAGTTCTTCAATGGGTGCTGGTTCACCTATTTCTTGATCGGTCAGGGTAAAATCTTTTAATTTTGGTAAATCTGTAAGACTTTTTAATCCAAAATATTCCATAAACCGTTGGGAGGTTCCTAATAAGAACGGCTTTCCTGGACCTTCTGATCTGCCAACAATTTCGATTAGTTCTTTTTCCATCAATTTTTGCACAGAATGATCCGAATTTACACCGCGAATCTGCTCAATTTCAGATTTGGAAATTGGTTGTTTGTAGGCAACAATTGCCAAAGATTCCATAGCTGCTTTTGACAATTTTTTCCGATTGGTCATTTTAATATGCTCAGCGACCACTTGAAAATGTGCAGGTTTTGATAAAAACTGATACCCACCAGCAATTTCTTTCAATTCGATTCCAAAATCATCGCTCAAATAGCGATTGGTAATTTGATCAATGGCTTGTTCAATAATTTCAGGATCCAAACTTACTGAAAGGCTGTTTTCAATACAATATTTTAGATCCGCTTTGGTAATGGGCTGAGGTGAAACAAATAGCAAACTCTCAACGGCCGGCAGGTATGGATTTGAATTCATAATGCAAAATTAGGCGAATATTTGGCAGCTACTAATGCTAACTAACCAATAGGAAAGGAATAACAAGTAAATTGATTAAAAGTTGGTCGTAAAAGGAATAGATAAAATCAAAAATTCATATCAATAGTTGATGGTTGTTTACTTTATTTAATAAATTTATTTTTCCAAAAAGCTAAATTTAATCACATTAATTTATTAATATATATTTATATCAATGTATTTTATTTAATTACATATTATGTTTTAAATTAATATTAAATTTATGTGATTTCATCCCGGCATTCAATAAATCTCATTTACGCATCACATTGGAATCATTATCTTGTCTTCAATAACACAAAAATGAGCAAATTAAAAACGATCTACATCTGTTCTAATTGTGGGGCCAGCAGTCCAAAATGGATGGGAAGATGCACCTCCTGCAATGAATGGAACAGCTATGTAGAAGAGGTCATCGCTCGAGATGAACCCTCAACAAAAAATGCCTGGAAGGATCTTGCAACGGGATCCTCTAAGCCCCAATCATCAATCCTTGAAGATGTTCAAATTGAGCATGTGGACCGAATCCGAACTGGAGACCCTGAGTTAGACCGTGCCTTAGGGGGTGGTTTGGTTAGAGGATCTGTTACTTTATTGGCCGGACAGCCTGGCATTGGTAAATCGACCCTTCTCTTGCAAATGGCCTTGTCAGCGGTGGTTGACAAGGTACTCTATGTTTCCGGCGAAGAAAGCGAACAACAAATTAAACTGCGTGCTGAAAGACTTCAAAAAGGACAAAAGAATTGCTATTTATATGCTGAGTCCAGAATTCTTTTCATTCTTGCAGAAGCTGCCAGACTGAAACCCGGATTAATTGTGATCGATTCAGTTCAAACATTGATAACCGATGAATTGGAATCAGCACCTGGAAGCATATCACAAATTCGGGAATGCAGTCATCAAATCATTCGATTTGCCAAAGAACACGGCATACCGGTCTTTTTAATTGGACACATCAATAAGGAAGGAGACATCGCTGGACCTAAATTACTGGAACATATGGTTGATACGGTACTTCAATTTGAAGGGGACCGATTGTATGCTTACCGTATGCTGCGAACCTTAAAAAATAGATTTGGTTCTACAGACGAAATGAGTTTATATGAAATGCAATCAACCGGAATGCGTCCGATTACCAATCCATCCGAATTGCTTCTATCACAGCATGAAGAAAAATTAAGTGGTTCTGCAATTGCAGCTACCATGGAAGGACAGCGCCCCCTTTTAATAGAAGCTCAGGCATTGGTTGGCTCGGCTGTATATTCTACACCGCAGCGTGTTGCTAACGGCTTTGATTCAAAAAGAATGTCCTTATTGTTAGCGGTCTTGGAAAAGCGTTGTGGTTTTTTCTTCGGACAGCAGGATGTCTTTTTAAATTTGGCCGGAGGAATTCGAATCAATGATCCTGCATTGGATCTTGCTGTGGTAGCCGCGCTTATTTCCTCCCTCGAAGACAATGCATTGCACCGACAAATTTGTTTTGCGGGTGAAATTGGATTATCCGGTGAAATCCGGGCGGTTTCTAAAATTGAACAACGAGTGCAAGAAGCAATGCGACTTGGTTTTAAAGCCATTTGCATTTCAAAATATAATTTAAAAGGTTGGGATCCCGAAAAATATAAAATCAAAATAGTCCCCTTGGCAACCTTGAATGAGCTGTATGAAAAGGTATTTTCAAAGTAGTATTACAGTTTCATTTGCTTAAAATCCTAAAAGCTCTTGAATTAATTAGTTTTGCGCTTTAGTTTTCATCTTGAAAGCGCTCTACATGAATTCATTTACCAAATCAATTAGCACAATACAGATCCTTTGGCTTGGAATCGCATTATCCGCTCCGGCTTTCCTATGGAATCTTGGTTCTGTTGCATTTATTGGAGATGAGGCCATTCGTTCATTGGTCGCTTTCGAAATGAAACTGTCAGGTAATTTCATTGTTCCCACACTAAATGGAGATGCCTATTTTAATAAACCACCCTTATACAATTGGTTTATTTATTTTATTTCAGAAGTTTTTGGATATTATGGTGAATGGCCTACACGATTGGTTAGTCTGAGTTTTTTGGGCTTATTTGCTTATTCCATTTACTTTTTTACCAGAAAAGTATTTGATCAGGCAATCGCAGCGACGCTAACATTGATGTTATTGACCAGTGGCCGCATTTTATTTTGGGATAGCATGGTAGGTCTCATCGATATTTGCTTTTGCTGGATCATTTATTTAAATTTCATGCTCCTTTATTTTTGGGGCAAAAAAGGCAACTGGTTTTATTTATTTATTGGATCTTATTTTTTATGTGGTGTTGCTTTTATGCTAAAAGGACTGCCAGCTCTTGTATTTCAGGCAATTTCAATTACATGTTGTTTGATTTTATTCAGACAGTTTAAACAGCATTTTTTTAAGATCCCTCATATTACAGGTGCACTTCTTGGATTATTACCAGCAGTTTTATATTATGTGCTCTACGCCTCAAAAGTGCCATTGTCAAAAGTGTTTTCAGTGTTACTTGATCAATCCATGCAACGAACCGGGACACACCATGGAATTGGCAAAACCCTCTTGCACGTAATTACCTTTCCGTTCGAACAAATTTATCATTTTTTACCCTGGTCTCTTTTAATAGTTGTTGTCTTTCATAAAAAATTCTGGTATTGGATTCATTCAAATGAATTTATCAGATTCAATTTTTGGATGCTGGTAGCCAATCTTCCAGTTTATTGGCTTTCTGTACAGGTATATCCACGTTACTTATTAATGTTTATTCCGCTATTTAATTTATGCGGTGTGTATTGTTTGCAACAATGGGAATCGATCAATCAAAAGCAAGCAAGATTTTTTAAATGGATCTTTTTAGTTACAATTTGCTTAATTGCTGCATGCATAACACTGTTTCCAATATTAAGTCAGAGCCGTACGATTTCTTATTGGTGGGTATTGTGGATTCTTGGCATGTTTGTAATGGTTTTTGTACTTTATTCCGGATTCAAATTCAATGCTCAAATACTATTATGGACCTGCATTTCGTTGCTCTGCTTTAGAATTATTTTCAATGGAATTGTGTTACCGATTCGTGAAAAAACATCTACAGAAAACGCATGTAAAGAAGATTGTAAAAGAATCGCAGCATTATATCCAAATAAAACATGGCTGATTTATGGCCAAACCCAGACGCATCAGGTTGCCCGGTTTTATACTTCTGTTTTTAGTAATCAGATTATCCGAAAATCTTACCTTACCAACAATCCTGAAGCATTATATTTGGTAGATCCTAAGCTGTATCCTGGTTTTCCAGGTACTTTGGTTGACTCTTTAATTTTAGAAAAAAAGCAAATTATCTATCTAATGAAAACGAAAAATCGATGAATAGAAAATTAAGTGTTGTCATTTGTGTTTACAACGAAGCTGAAAATATAATTCCTTTAATTGAACGATTAACAATTGCATTAAATGGCATCGACCATGAAATGGTATTTGTAGATGACGGTTCGACTGATAATACCTTAGTCAATTTAAAAAATCATAAAAATCCAAACATTAAGATTGTTGAATTCAGAAGAAATTATGGACAAAGTGCTGCACTCGCAGCCGGAATTGAATATGCACAAGCTGAATGGATTGTAACGATGGATGGAGATTTACAAAATGATCCAGATGATATTCCCCGTATGTTAAAAATAGCTGAAACTGAATCGCTGGATCTATTGGCGGGAATACGCCAGAAACGACAAGATGGATTTATACTTCGAAAGATACCCAGTAAAATAGCAAATTGGATGATTCGAAATGCTTCTGGAGTGCATTTACATGATTATGGTTGTACTTTGAAAGTTATGAAATCAGATTTAGCCAAAAGTCTTGGGATCTATGGTGAATTGCATCGATTTATTCCCATACTTGCCGATCTTGAAGGCGCCCGAATGGATGAAACGCCGGTCAAACATCATGCTCGAAGTTTTGGCAAATCTAAATATGGAATTAATCGTACGATGCGCGTTTTTAGTGATCTTTTGCTAATCCTTTATTTAAAAAGATTTCGCAACAAACCCATGCACTTATTTGGGGGTTGGGGTGTATTGCTTAGTGGATCCGGTGCACTGATTATGGCTTATTTATTATTCCAAAAAATAACAGGACATGATATCTGGGGCAGGCCAATTATAATTCTGGGAACCATATTGCTTATGGCTGGATTTCAACTCATTGTTTTAGGAATTCTAGCTGAAATGCAGGTTCGTACTTATTATGAATCCCAGGGTAAAAAAATCTACCGGGTTAGAAATGTATATAATTAATTTAGTATTGGAAAAGAATAGCTAGTTCGAAGTTTCGAAAAAAATACACTTCATTTATCCTAAATTCTTTTGAGTTTTAAACCAGTTTACAAATTCCAATACACCCTGTGGAAAACTTACTTTGGGTTTGTAACCAAAATAGGAAGTTGCTTTTGAAATATCTGCATGTGTTTGGTCAACATCACCAGCCTGTTTTTCTATAAACTCAATATTTATTTTGGTTTGTAGTGCTGTTTGCAATTCCTGAACCATTTCAATAAGCTTCACAGGTTGTCCATTTCCTAAATTAAATATTTCATAGTTTAGTTTAGGGTGAAACGCGATGCCGCATATTCCATCAACAATATCAGAAACATAGGTATAATCGCGTATACTGGAACCATCCCCGTATAATTCAATTGGCTGTTGTTTTAATGCCAATTGAGTAAACTTATGAATCGCAAGATCCGGACGCTGACGAGGACCATACACTGTAAATAATCGCAAACAAGCTGTTTCAATCTTGTATAAATGATGATAGGTATAACAAAGCAATTCACCGCTTTTTTTTGTTGCAGCATAGGGTGAAATTGGAAAACTCACATCATCGGTTTCAGAAAATGGAAGTTTCTGCTGATTCCCATAAACAGAGGAAGAAGATATAAATATGAAACGTTTAATCCTGCAATTCCTGCATGCCTCTAATAAATTCACCAATCCATTTAAGTTAACGTCCATATAATCAGAGGCATTTGCAATGGATGGGCGCACCCCTGCTTTCGCAGCCAAATGGATTACTATTTGAATTTGATAAGAAGCAAGGATTTCATTTAATAAAAAAGGATTTCTGATATCTCCATAAATAAATTTAAATCCATTTATGGACTCCAGGAGATTTAAATTCTCTTGTTTCTTTTGCACCTCATAAAAAGGATCCATGTTATCCAGGCCTATGACCCTATGAGATTGCTTGAGCAGTTGTTCACATAAATGCGATCCAATAAATCCGATGGCTCCGGTAACAAGGATGTTCATTTTTCTTTATTGCTAAATTTGATAGGCTTAAAACTATAAATAATTCCGAAAAAGGATACTATGGTAGAGATTAAATAAAATAAAAAAGCTATAGCTACCCCACTTTCTGCTTCAGTTTGAAGGTATTGGGTGCCGTAAAGAAAAGTTACTTCCCTGGCTCCTGCTCCTCCAAAAGTAATTGGCAACATCGCTGCAAGGGAAGAAATCAAAAAAAGAAAACTATATGGTATCCAATGCAGCTTTTGTCCCAACGCGACTATTAAACAGATGGCACTCCCAGTTTGCAATAGTTGAACTCCTAAAGAAATTAAATGGATCCTTCCATAAGATCTCGAGTCCATCCATTTAAAAATTTTGTTTAATGCCCAAGGAAGTCCAATGCTTGCTATTAAAAGAATGCCAATTAACCAGAAATAAGCCACCAATGGTTTTAACAAAAGCAACAGTCCGAGTGAAATTTGCATTAAAGCCCAAACTCCCGAAAATCGATCCATAAGCGTAAGCTTAAGTAAAAGCTTTAAATCTTTATTAAAATTCTGCATGAGTACTTTAATTTTATAACCATCACCACTGATACCACCGGGCAATAATAAATTATAGTACATTCCGAGGTAATACAACTTAAGGTTTTCACTAAAACTTACGTTTACAGCTTCTCCTTGCAAAAACAGTTGATATCGTACTGCTGAAACTATTTTGGATGCAATAAATAACAGCATTGCCAATCCAATGAATAAGACATTAGACTTTAAAACGAATCCAATCAGCTGACTGATATTCACATTCCTACTAATTATATAAATAATCAGTATAGAAATTAGAATTTTAATAACCAGCTTTAAGACAGAAGGTATTTTGTACGCTTGGATTTGTGACAACATCCTATTTTGCTATGAATAAAATCAGTGAAGCTCGGATTAAATTAACTCAAAGTCAAAGTTAATCATTCCGATTGAATTCGTTAGGGGCTTGATTCCTATCAATTAAATCTCCTCATGTTTTAGGCGTCGTTTTTTAATCATTCCACCATGGGTATCCTTAACACTGTTGATTACCACAAATGCATTGGGATCAATTTTTTTAATCTCTGTGTTTAATTTATTTAGTTCAAGTCGGGTAATAACTGAATAAATAATATTTGTTTCCTTTGATTCACCAGTCTTTCCATAACCTCTTTTGCCACTATAAACGGTGATGCCTCGCTCCATGTCTGAAATAATCATTTTAGCAATTTCTTCACTATGCGAAGAAACAATGGTTACACCCATATATTCCTCAATTCCCTCTACTACAAAATCAAGTGTTTTAGAAGCAGAAAGGTATGTAATCATAGAATACAATGCAATTTCAATAGACAAGAAATAGGCAGCTACTGAAAAAATAATGATATTAATAATACCAATAATATCTCCAATGGTGGTTCCAAATTTTCTACTCAAATAGATTGCCAATACTTCTGTTCCATCAATGACTGCCCCACCTCTTACTGAAAGTCCTATACCTGCCCCTAAGAAAAATCCACCGAAAATTGCTACCAATAATTTATCATCTGTAACATTTGGAAACTCAACAGTTGCAATTACTAAAGCCAATACAGAAATAGTCATTGCCGTTTTGATAGCGAATTCACGGCCTACAATTTTAGAACCAAGTAAAATAAATGGGATATTGATACTAATTAACATGATCCAAAGTGGAATCCCGGTAACTGCATTTGTCAACAAAGAAATTCCGGTTGCTCCCCCATCAATAAATTTATTGGTCAATAAAAAACCTTTCACACCGAACGAAGCAGAAAAAATCCCAAATAAAATCAAACAAAAATCTCTGAAATAACTAATCGCGGTGATTCGTAATTCAATCAAATGCTTTGCAAGTTCGTAGCGTGCCCGTGTTGATGAAGCAGTTTCGGCCTTTTCAATCCCCAAAAAATTGTATTTTCTTACCAAATGCTTCCAAATTCTTTTCATATGGCTAATATATTCACAAAAAACAAAATTTCAGGTCTTTAATAGAATAGAATTTACTATAATATTGTTTTATTTTCAAATTATCCCTAAAATTGTAAAAATAACAAACGAATGTTCAGAATAAACAAAATAGCTGTTTTGGGTTCAGGATTAATGGGTTCAGGAATCGCTTCTCATTTGGCAGGATGTGGTTTTGATGTGTTGCTTTTAGATTTAGCTAGTCAAGGACAAAATCAAAATGAACTCACTCAAAAAGCACTTGATAAATGTCTGAACTCTAAACCAAGCCCCATTTATGATAAACAATTTATCAAACGAATTCAAATTGGGAATTTTAATAGCGACCTAAATAAACTAAATTCATGTGATTGGATTATAGAAGCCGTTGTTGAAAATATTGAAATTAAAAAACAATTATATTCAAAAATAGAAGAACATCGGATTCCTGGAAGTTTAGTAAGTACCAATACCTCAGGAATTCCAATCCATATGCTCCTGGAAGGTCGATCAGATGATTTTAAACAACATTTTATAGGTACGCATTTTTTTAATCCACCCCGATACTTGAAACTGCTTGAAATTATTCCAACTCAATTTACTAAAAAGGAAGTCAGCGATTTTTTACTTGAATTTGGCAAAACGTACTTAGGAAAAAAAACAGTTTTATGCAAGGATACTCCTGCATTTATAGCTAATCGAATTGGTGTGGTTAGCATGGCCAAAATTTTTGAATTGGCAGAAGAATTAAATCTTAGCATTTCAGATGTTGATAAATTGACTGGTATAGCAATAGGCAGGCCTAAATCCGGGACATTCAGGTTAACAGATTTAGTTGGATTGGATACTGCTGTTTTTGTTATTAATGGCTTAAAAAAGAATTGTCCGAATGATAATATCATTCAAACCATGCGCGTGCCTGATTTTATAAATTTTCTGGTGGAGCATCAATGGTTTGGCAATAAATCCGGAAAAGGTTTTTATTTAAAATCTGATGAAAAAGACGAAAAAGGAAAAGCCAAATTTTTAAGTTTGGATTTAAAAAATCTGGATTATCGACTGGATCCAAAAAGCAAACTTGAAAGCATCAATATATCAAAACAAATTGATTCACTTCCAAAACGTCTGAATGCATTGCTTAAAATTCAAGATGCAGGTGCACAATTAATCCGAAAATCCCTGGGATTTTTATTTGCTTATGCATCCCATCGAATTCCTGAAATCACGCAGTCGATAGAAGCTATTGATGAAGCCATGAAAAATGGTTTTGGTTGGGAGCTCGGACCCTTTGAAACCTGGGATGCAATCGGTTTGGAAGCAGGTTTAAAGCTGATAGAAGAAGTTTCACAAACTCCTGCACCCTGGGTGTTAAAAATGCTTTCAGAAAATAAAAAGCAGTTTTATAAAAATGAAGATGAAATCCTTTTGGTTTTAGATCCTGAAAATTGCACTTATTATAAACCTAAGGGCCAGGAAAATGAAATAAGATTAAACTATTTTAATCCCAATAAATGTGTTTATAAAAATGACGAACTAAACCTGATTGATATTGGTGATGGCGTACTGTGCGCAGAATTTAAAAGCAAATACAATGCAATTGGGGAAGGCATTTTAAAAGGCCTGCAAGAATCCATTCGCATAGCGGAAGATCAACAATGGAAGGGTCTGGTTATTGGCAACAATGGAACTAATTTTACAGTTGGTGCCAATTTAATGTTGATTGGAATGCTCGCCTTTCAACAAGAATTTGATCAATTGGATATGGCTGTACGTTTATTTCAGCAAACCTCCATGAGATGTCGCTATTCATCCGTACCTGTTGTTATTGCAACACAAGGTTATGTATTTGGTGGCGGCGTGGAATTGTTGATGCATTGTGATGCATCCATTTGCACTGCAGAATCTTACATTGGTTTAGTTGAAATGGGTGTTGGACTTTTACCGGGTGGTGGTGGAACAAAAGAATTTGCTGTTCGACTAAGTGACGAATTAAAAGAAACAGATGTACAAATTCCTCGATTGATTCAACGATTTAGAACACTTGCTACAGCAGCGGTTGCAACATCAGCATTTGAAGCCTATGAATTGGGTTATTTAAATAAAAACAGGGATAGCGTGTCCTTATACAATGGATTACAAATCTATTTAGCAAAACAGAATGTGTTAAAGCTGGCAACCAATTATATTAAACCTACCCAAAGACAGGATATTCAAGTGCTTGGCAGGACAGGTTTAGCAGCACTTTATGCAGCAGCTCACACATTGAAACTTGGAGGATATGCGTCCGATCATGATATTAAAATTGCCCAAAAAATTGGATACGTGTTGTGTGGAGGAGATTTAAGTTATTCTCAAAAAGTTAGCGAAACCTATTTACTGGATTTGGAGCGGGAAGCGTTTTTAAGTTTATGCTCTGAACCTAAAACGCTGGAACGAATCCAGTTTATGTTGGAAAACAACAAACCTTTAAGGAATTAATCCGGAAACCCTCGTTTTGGTTTAGGCCAATTTTCGTATGGATTTGAAATTTTAAACAGAACTAACTGATTGTCAGTATGCTTATTTTAATTAAATTTGTCTTTCGGACCAAATGCTTTTGCTATGAAAACTGAATTTCTAACTCCCGATCTATTCCAACAAACCATTACAAAAACTGCCAGTATTAATGGGGAATCCTTTGAAATTCAGCCTGGTGAAACCATTCTAAGTTTTACAAGAAGATACTTTGACTACAAATTCATTCCAACCTTATGTGATGCGCCAAATCTTGAAGCTTTTGGCGCCTGCAGGGTCTGTAGTGTGGAAGTATCCCGACAGGGACAAAGTCAATCCAGAGTTGTTGCAGCTTGCCATACTCCGGTTGAAGAAGGAATGATCATAACTACGGAATCAGAATCTATCCAAAAGTTACGCAAAAATATTTTGGAATTGGTGCTGACAGATCATCCCTTGGATTGTTTAACCTGTGAGGTCAATGGCAATTGTGAATTACAAGATGTTGCGGCACGTGTAGGCATCCGGAAAGTACGCTATCCCGAAGGAAAAAATCACCTCGATCGGACCAAAGATCTCAGCCATCCCTATATGACCTCTGATCTTTCAAAATGTATTATGTGCTACCGTTGTGTGCGTGCTTGTGATGAAGTACAGGGCCAATTGGTTTTATCTGTGATGGGGCGAGGTTTTGATAGCCAGATTATAAAAGGCATGGACCAGTCGTTCATGAATTCTGATTGTGTAAGTTGCGGTGCCTGTGCGCAAGCATGTCCGACATCTGCCATATCGGATGTATTTCAATCTAAAGCCCTGGTGGGCCAAGATAAAGTGCGAACTGTTTGTACATACTGTGGTGTTGGTTGCAATTTGGAAGTCAGTGTGAAATCAGGAAAGATATTAAGCATTCAAGCCCCATACAATGCAGAAGTAAATGGAGGACATACTTGCTTAAAAGGCCGTTATGCATTTCGGTTTTATAATCATCCGGAGCGTTTGCAATTTCCTATGATTCGAAAAAATGGAGAACTGGTGCGCGTAAGTTGGGATGAGGCCTATGATTACATAGCAAGCACATTGACTGAAATTAAAACAAAATATGGCCCAAATGCTATCGGAGGCATTTCATCTGCCCGATGCACAAATGAAGAGAACTATTTAATGCAGAAATTTATCCGCGCCGTTATTGGCACGAATAATATAGATGGTTGCGCCCGTGTTTGTCATTCTCCAACCGCTTTAGGGATGCAGCGCACTTTTGGAACAGGAGCCGCAACCAATTCAATTGAAGATTTAAAATTAACCACAGCCATTTTAATTATTGGAGCCAATCCAACAGAAGGCCACCCGGTTACGGGATCGAAATTGAGACAACATGCAATGAAAGGAAAAACTACCATTGTAATTGATCCAAGACGCACTGAAATTGCTAAATATGCCACACATCATTTACAATTACGTCCGGGGACCAATGTGGCAGTCCTAAATATGATGTTGTATTATATTGTAAAGGAAAATTTAGTTGATAAAAATTTCATTGATACCCGAACAGAAGGTTTTGAAGATTTCAAAGAAAATATTTTAAAACTCCCCATAGATGAATTAGAAGCGGTATCCGGTGTGCCACGCGAACAAGCTCGTTCAGCAGCAATTGCTTATGCAACAGCGCCGCTGGCCATGGCATTTCATGGATTAGGTGTTACAGAACATTATCAAGGAACCTATACCGTGATGTTGATTGCAGATTTGGCTATGATCACGGGGAATGTTGGCAAACCCGGATGTGGTGTAAATCCATTACGGGGACAAAATAATGTACAGGGAATGGCCGACATGGGTGTTCAACCTTATCAAGCTGCAGGCTATTTTGATGTTACACAACCGGATATTCAAGAGCGCTTTAGTAAATTTTATGGTGCTCCGGTTCCTTCCGAAATTGGTTTAAAAATTCCGGAAATGTATAATGCCGCATTATCCGGAGAGTTTAAAGCACTTTGGATCATGGGTGATGACCTGGTTCAATCAGATCCAAATACAAATAAAGTTATAAAGGCAATTAAATCTTTAGACTTATTAATCGTTCAAGAAATCTTTATGACTGAGACTGCAAAACTGGCCCATGTTGTTTTGCCGGGTGCATCGTTTTTAGAAAAAGAAGGAACCTTTACAAACGGAGAACGCAGAATTCAAAAAGTACAACAGGTTGTAAAGCCCATATGCGAGTCGAAGGTGGATGGTCAAATAATTGTTGATCTCATGAATCGCATGGGTTATAAACAAGCTGATTATGCAGCTAAACCCTTGCTGGAAGAAATTTGTCAGATCGTTCCATTTTTTGCTGGAGTAAAATGGGATGAATTAGGTGACAACGGAAAGCAATGGCCTGTTTTACCTGACGGCACCGACACAAAAATTTTACATATTGATACATTTAAACGCGGTAAAGGAAAATTTGAATTTAAAGAATATGTAGAATCTCCTGAGATTATAGAAAACATGGATGATTTTCCTTTGATACTAACTACAAATCGGGTTTTAGAACATTACAATGCAGGCACCATGACACGTCGCACGGGTAATGTTGAAATCATTCATGAAGATATTGTATTAATCCATCCGAAAGATGCTGAAATTTACGACATTTCCGAAAACGATCCTGTTATTATTGAATCTGCCCGTGGACAGATAAGTATAAAAGCCCATTTAACAGATGAAGTAAAGCAAGGGGTCATCAGTACCACTTTCCATTTTCCGGAACTATTTGTAAACATAGTTACTTCTGATGTTAGCGATAGCATCGCCAAGTGTCCTGAATTTAAAGTAGTGTGTGTTAAAATTCGAAAAGGAAATCTAAATCAACTCAATTAAAGAACGCGATTGGTGCGTATACAAATCCTTTTATTCTGGGTTCTTTTTTGCAGTTTATTAAATTATTCATGCTTTCGTGAAGATTGTAACAATCCAGGGTTCGAATTGATTCTTATAAATTTCACTAATTCAGACTTAGATAGTTTAATTTTCAAAACTTATCAGGCTGGAAGTAATTATACCCTACTTAAAGATTCGATTCGAATCAAAAACAGAAATTGCTTTTCATACCTCACCGGGAGAGATACTCAAACATTAATTTGCGATACTTTATTTAGATGCTCAGAATTAGTAGACATGGAATGGCAGATTGCCGGATCAGGCATTCGAAAACGTATTGCATCTATTTCAATTAAACAATCTCATCAAACACATGGACTTTTAGCCTTTGATCAATGGACATGCCACAATCCTATTTCTTATTTATAAGATTCATTAGAAATGAATATCAACAAATACCAATCCGACTTATTGATACCTATTTATTTTAAAAAATAATATTATAAAAACAATTCTTTGAAAACACAATCATTTATTTATTTATTAATTCTGCTTAGCATGAGCTCTAAATTATTTTCACAAAATACCTTATCCGGTGTTTACTCCCTTCGGGGAATTCGCGAAATGGCAGCTGCTTTTGAATTTAATACGGAAGGCAAGTTTCGATTCTATTATGCATATGGTGCAATTGACCGAAATGCAGAAGGAACTTATACAATAGAAGGAACTAAAATAATTCTAAAGAGTACAAAAGAGGCCGGAAAAGATTTTAATATTAAAAGTCAGTCTCAAAATTCTAATAACTACCGCATTCAGGTAATAGCACCAAACCCCTATTTATTGAAACACATTCGCGCAGCTTGTTTTGTTGGGAAAGAACAAACTGAATACTTTAGTGATGATTCGGGTTTAATTGAAATCGACAAAGCATCCATTGACAGCATTTTTTTACAACATTCGTTGTATCCTGATATTTTTTCAAAAATTAAAGATGAAGAAAATAGGAATACCTTTTTTGAAGTTGAATTAAAACCAAGTTTAGTACAAGTGAGTTTTAAAGGAATCGATTTGGAAATAGCAGGAGATGAATTGCATTGCCTTCCAAATTATTTTTTACCATTTGAAAACATTCGATTTGTGAAAGAATGATCTTAATCTGGAACTAACATGATTCAAAGATCAGGTTCTATACCTAATTGATAATTTACCGTTGAAACACCTAATTTTTAATTTCAATAAAACTGATGGCACATCCACCACCTGGTGCCAATTTAATTTTTAATTTGTCATTGATTTTAACTTTCTTTTGTTCAATTTTATATTCCATTGGAAAATTTTTCCAATCTGCTTTCTCGTCATCTCTATAAATTGTTGCCTGATACTTTTTCTCAGGATCTAAAAAAGATAAATTCACTAAAAATTCTCTGGGCTTCTCATCGGTAATTGCTCCAATAAACCAATTTGATTGGTTCCTTTCTTTTCGGGCCATATATAAAAAATCTCCAGGCTCAGCATCCAATACAATTGTTGTATCCCAATTGGTTGGTACATCTTTTATAAATTGAAATGCATCCATCCGCTTCTCATAATTTTCAATTAAATCGGCTGCCATT
The DNA here is from genome assembly GCA_016714025.1 of Saprospiraceae bacterium. Lineage (NCBI taxonomy): Bacteria > Pseudomonadati > Bacteroidota > Saprospiria > Saprospirales > Saprospiraceae > Saprospiraceae bacterium. Next base: position 658,279 of record JADJOB010000001.1, read on the forward strand.
TGCAAGGGACTGTACATCGTAACATAAAGTGCCAATTGCTTGCATAAGGTGGTATGAACCTGTTCATTTTTTTTAGGATCGTAGACCTTCATTTTAATTTCAAAAATACCGGGTGTGTAATCCATAGGTCCTCCCAACAATCTTGTAAATGGCAATATGGTTTCATGATCCGGTGGATTTCCAAGACTCCATGCATTGAATTCATTGCCTCGGGCTGCTTCGCAGGCCATTAAATTTGGATAACTGCGATGCAAACCTGTAGGTCGAACCGGTTCATGCACATCCAGCATCAAATGACTGGATGCAGCTTTTTCCAACACCCGATTGTAGTGATTGATCATCCATTGGCCGTCATGATGTTCTCCTCTGGGAATAATTTTACCGACATAACCTGTTTTAATCGCTCCATAATTGTGTCGAGCGGTCAATTGAAATGCTGCATCAAGTTGCCATTCATAATCTGTAACAGCCGCTGAAGTTTCATGGTGCATGATTAATTTTACGTTTCGCGATTTGGCATAATCACTTATGAGTTGCATATCAAAATCAGGATACGATTTTGTAAAATTAAACACATGCTCTAAACCGGAACCATACCAATTTTCCCAGCCGCGATTCCAACCTTCGACGAGTACATAATCCAGTTTGTTTTGAGATGCAAAATCTATATAGCGTTTTACGTTCTCATTGGTTGCACCATGTTTTCCAGATGGATTCAATATATCTGAATCATGGTTCCAATTAATCTTATTTGAATATGACCAACTACTTTTGCCGACATGCATTTCCCACCAAACTCCTACAAATTTTCCAGGCTTTATAAAGTCAGTTTGAACCAATTTAGATGGCTCATTTAAATTTAAAATAACCCGGTTGGTTAATAATTCTCCTGCTTTACGGGCTAATAAAATTACACGCCAGGGGCTCCGATCTCCACTATGCAAATACGCTTTATTTCCATGAGGATCCGGAACTAAATTGCATTTTAAAGTAAAATCGTTTCGATTAACATCCAGGTTCATCGCTGGGTAGTTTATGAGACCGGCTTCATGGATGCTTATAAAATAAGATCCCTTTGCCTTCATGGTGAATGGTGTTTGCACCGTGCTGTCGCTGATTGGAGATTTAAATGAAATGTCATTTTCCTTTCGCTCCTTTAGACAATGAATGTCACTGAGTTTTGTATAACTATAAACAAATTCATTGGTATCGTAATCTCCAGGAATCCAAAATGCTTTATGGTCAGCACTCAAAGGAAAACTGGTTAATTCATCACAAATAATAAAATTACTTAATACCGTACTGTCAGAAAAGAGATAACGAAATCCAAGACCATTATTAAACAATTTAAATTCAATCTGAAAAAGTCGATTTTGATATTTAGCTTGACGTAAACTCACCAGCATTTGGATGTAATCTGAAGCAATTGTCTTTTCTTCTCCCCAAATCGGACTCCACGGCTCACTTTTTGAAATGGTATCAATCCGTTCCAATTCAAAATCTTCATCAAAAGAATCACCGGATGCAATTTGAATTCCCAAACGACCTCTCTTTAAAATGCTTGTATTATCCATATTCAAAGAGTAATAAGGAACCCCTTCCCGGGATAAGTAAAAATTCAATTGAAGCTTTTTATCTGGCGAGAACACATTAAAATACTGATCTGCCAATACTTCCTGATTTATAAAAAATAAGCTGAATAATAAATATAAAAAATTTCTCATGTATTATTGAACTGGAATCCACAAAAATAAAGCAATGAATCAATAAAAGGGGGATAATCAACGAAAATTCGGAGAAACTGAATTTTCGTGAAATGGCACCAATTTAGGATAGGAATTGCATTAGAAATGCTCAACCAAGTGCCTGCCAGCATTAGTAAGCCGAGCCACAGAATATTTTACTTAAGTTTTTGATCCTTTAAAAGTTTCCTAGTAATTTAGAGCGATCTTTTGGGTTTGCGGACACATAAACACCAGCTTGCAACACGATTTATATAATACGATTTTTATAAATGGGTTCAATCCATTGAACCTATCCTAATCAAACGATTTAAATGAGTTTAAAAGACTATTGGATTGGCGATCAATTGCGTGTGATTTCTAAAGACCTCATTGGTCAATTTGTTGGGGAAGATGCATCTGGAAAAGCCCGTTTAAATTATAACAATGAAATTATTTTGGTAAGTGCAGATGACTTGGAATTGTATGCAGAACCTGAACCTTTCATTGAACTGGTAAATCTGGAATCCGAGCCTGTGAAAGGATTTCAGCCATTGCAGAAACAAAAGGCAATCAGCCATGTTATTGATTTACATTACAATGTACTTGCTCCGGAACGGTATCAGGGTAATCCACATGAAAACATTCTCGAATTCCAAATTCAAAAGTGTAAAGAATTTATTGAATTTAGTTTGCAAAGAAGAGTTGGTTACATTCAAATTATCCATGGAAAAGGTCAGGGAATATTAAAAGCCGAAGTTGAAAAATTGCTCAGAAGTTTTGATCAGGTGAGATTTTCTCATAATACTCCGGATGGTGGCGGACTGGAAGTTTTTTTAAAATAAGGTATTCGTATATGGACAAGCATTTGAATTTTACTGTCTGTTTTTTATCTGTATTGGTTTTATTATCCTGCAAACAAAAAACACAGATCAGTCAACCAACGATCGGATATGAGCGCTTGTTATGCGACCAAAACTTAAAATATGTTATAAGCCAAGAGGAGGATATTTTTGAGTTAAACTATAAATATGCCGAATTAGATATCCATTATTATAATGAAACAGAGGTATTCAAGCGACTTGGAACCGATAGCATGACTACCGCAATCAGCTGCCGTCCACTTACTGAAGGTGAGGTCAACTATTTCATTAAAAATCAGGTGCATCCTCGCCACTTTCCATTTGCCGTCGGTGCGATCGGTCTCTTAATAAATAGAAATGCTAAAGACTCAACCATACAGTACGAAGCCTTTGAATCCATTTGTAAAGGACTTCCAGTTAAAAATGCTCCGTTTCATTCGATTGTAATCGAAGATATCGGTTCAGGTATAGCCCATTACCTATTGCAAAAATTTTATTTGGACAGTTTTGGCAAAAACGTATATACTTTAAAAGATAAAGATGCCCTTTTTAACTATTTGACCCAGGATCCAGGAATTATAGCAATCGTAGACTGGTCAGAATTTAGTGATTCAGATGACCGAAAGCAACAGCAGCGTCTTCAGGGTTTGAAACGTTTAGCTATCAGTAGGCCAAAAGATTCACTCCAAATGGGTTATTTACTACCAGACCAATATCTCTTTCAGGATCAAAAATACCCTTTGACCCGCACGCTTTATTTTATCAGTGTTTCAGGTAAATCAGACCTTGGTATTGGTTTTGCCTCTTTTGTCACTGGCGAAATTGGTCAAAAAGTTCTATTAAAGGCTGGTTTATTGCCTTTATTTCAAACAGATCGTTGGATTGAACTTAAATCGAGTCCTTTTAAAGTGGTCGAATAAATTTCTTAATCAAAATTTAACTAAGCCAATCGAACGATTGGAGCTGAATAAACGTCAAACCAAATGAAAGGGAAATGTATCTCTTAAAATTAGAAAAAACTGAAACAATGAAAAATCTTATTTTTGCGCTCATTTTTGATAAAATCAGCTTGATTATGAGAAAGAGTCTGTCTCTTGCAATTGCCTTTGTTTGCATTTTTATGGCTGGAAAAGCCCAAAATCTGCAAGATGGGATCAAACAACTGGAAAACGAGAATTATACAGCCGCATTGGCGACTTTCAATAAACTTGCCGTTTCTGATACAAAAGACCCGATTTACTATTACTATATAGGGGAAGTCTATTACAACCTTGATAATAAATCCGAAGCTCGTAAAGCTTATGATAAAGGTTTAAGCATCAGCTCCAAATGCGATCAATGCCATATTGGCCTTGGAAGGTTAGATATCGATGAAAACAAAGCAGAAGCAGCCAAAAAGCATTTTGAAACTGCATTAAAGGGGAATTCAAAAAACCATCAAATTCAAGCTTTGGTGGGTGCTGCGTACTTATATAATACAAAACCCAATGCTGAAACAGCCCTTAAGTATTTAAACTTAGCCAGAGATTTGAATCCAAAACAATCCAAATACTGGATTTACCTGGGTGATGCTTATCAGGCAAAAGGGGATCTGGGTAATGCCATGACTTCTTATGAAACAGCTATAGAAAAAGATGTAAATGATCCTGAGATCTATGTTAAAATGGCCAGAATTTGGGCTTCAGGACAACAGGTGGACTTAGCAACCCAAAGACTTGAAAATGCCATCAAAATCAAAGCGGATTACGCATTGGCATATAAAGATCTTTATGAATTGTATATCAGGACCCGCAAATTTGAAAAAGTAGTCCCAATCCTTGAAAAATATGTGGCTTTATCCGGTTCAGATATCGATGCAAAAGTTCGCTTGGTAAAATTTTTATGTTATACTGCAAAAGATTACAATCGCGCCATTGAAGAAGGCACTAAAATTATTGAGAGCAATCCGGAACAATATACCATTCACCGTTGGTTAGCCTGGTCTTATTTTGAAGTGAATGATTCTAAAAATTCATTAAATCAAAGTTATTTACTTTTTAATGGAATTAATAAAGATACCGTTGAGCGTAAATCCTATCCTTCCGATTATGAATTTGCAGCTAAAGCCGCTGCTAAATTAAATTTAATGGATACTGCTGCTATGTTTTACAACAAAGTAATTGAACTCCAACCGGAACGCAAACTTGAAATTACTGGTTTATTGGCTAAAGCTTTTTATGATGCAAAGAAATTTGATAAAGCTGAATTCTGGTATCTTGAAAAAGCCAAGCAAGCACCTTTAACAGTTAGTGAATTGGTTTATCTGGGTCTTACCCAAAAAAATCAAAATAAATTATTAGAAGCAGATAGCACCTATGCAACAGTACTTTCTATAAGTCCTAAATATGATTTTGGTTGGTTGACACGGGCACAGATCAATGATTTAATTGATACCTCTACAACCAATAAATTATTTTTAGCAAAGCCTTACTATGAAAAATACATTGAACTTGCTTCAGCGGATCCTGTAAAAAACAAAACCAAATTAATTTATGCCTATACCTATCTGGCTGTTTACAATGTAAAAATTTCAGAATACGATATGGCTAAAAATTATTACAACCTGGTATTAAGTTTAGATCCAAAAGACGAAAAAGCCAATTCAGATTTGAAAATTTTAAATGGGATTAAGAATTAGAGGGATATAGGTGATATTTGATAGGTGATAGGTGATAGGTGATAGTTGATAGTTGATAGGTGATGGTTGATAGTTGATAGAAATAATCATTTTTAATTCTTCCCGCGAGTATGTGGGATCTACACTACTCTCCCCTAATTATTAATTCTTAATTATTAATTTTTAATTACTCACTACCTACAGACTTCCTCTCTACAGACTAATTCACCTAATTTCCGTTTGAAACAATTCCACATCGTTTAGAAAGCCTTTTAATTGATCTCCGATTTGGACTGGACCAACACCTGAGGGGGTTCCGGAATAAATAAGATCTCCCAGGCTGAGTGTAAAAAACTGTGAGAGGTAACTAATGATTTTTTGGATTGGAAATATCATTTCATTGCTGATTCCTTTTTGAATGGTTTGCTCATTTTTTGAAAGGTGGAATTTCAAATTGTCTAGATCCAATTCCTGTATTGGAATCCATTTGCCGACAACTGCTGAATGATCGAAGGCTTTGGCTATTTCCCATGGCAAACCCTTTTCTTTGCATTTTTGTTGTAAATCCCTGGCTGTAAAATCAATTCCAACTGTGATTTCAGATAAATAATTTAATGCTCTGTCTTCAGGTATGCTTCTCCCCTTTTTTCCGATTTTATAAACCAACTCAATTTCGTGGTGAAGGTCTTTAGTGAAATTGGGATAATAAAATGCTTTGTTGTTTTGCAATAAGGCCGTTACCGGTTTCATAAATACAACCGGATCTTGTGGTACAGGATTATTGAGTTCTTTGGCATGATCGGAATAGTTTCTGCCTATGCAAAATATTTTCATGATTTAGAAATTCGGTAATAAATGAACATTACAAACTATGAATAATAAATCGACCTTCTAACAATTTAAAATCAATTCATTTTAATTACTTAAACCGGTTAACATTTTTACTTCACGAACCGTTTCTGCAGCACGGGCTCGAATTCTACCAACTGATTGCTTTAATGAATCTTTAATTGCTTTACGATCTTCCAGAAGTTCTTTTTTTCGCTCTTGCAATGGCAAAACCATTTTAATAATTGAATCCGCCACGGCTTCCTTTAATTCACTGTAGGGAAGCTGTTGTTGTAAATACCGATTCAGAAGTTCGCTGTAATCCGGAGATTTACTTGCCTTTAACAGGCTGAATAAATTGCTAATTCCGAGACTCATTTCACCTGCTTTGGTTTCACCTGTATCGGTAACTGCTGAGCGAATTTGTTTGCGAATCATTTCTTCCGATCCGAAAACATCAATATAATGTTTTTCCCCAGCACTGGCACTCATTTTACGGTTAGGATCCGCTGTAGAAAGCACTTTTGATACTTCAGTATATAAAGGTTCAGGTAATCTGAAATAGTTTTTACCACAAACTGAATTAAATCGGTCAGCTATATTTCTGGTCAATTCCAGGTGTTGATCCTGATCTTTTCCAACCGGTACATAATCTGCGCGATAGATGAGAATATCTGCGGCTTGCAGAACCGGATAAGTAAACAACCCGGCAGAAATAAAATCATCCTTCGCTTTTTCTTTAACCTGCGACGACTTGTCTTTGAATTGTGTCATCCGGCTGAGTTCGCCATAGCTGCAACTGCAGCCCAGGATCCAGGCTAATTCTGCATGCTCTGGAATCATCGACTGAATAAATAAATTCTCAGGTAATATTCCGCAAGCCAATAAATTAGTTGCAAGATCCCAAACGTTTTCTTTGAGTTTAATTGGGTTGTAGGGCATTGTAATTGCATGGTAGTCAACAATGCAATAAATGCAATCATATTCTTGTTGCAAACGAACCCAATTTTCTATTGCACCAAAATACCTACCTAAATGGAGTTTACCGGTTGGTTGAATACCGCTCAGTATAATTTTTTTTGAATCAGTCATGGGAATTAAAGATTATTGATATGCAATACAAGAAATTTCAACATTTACCAATCTTGGAAGATTGGCTACTTCAACCAATTCGCGAGCCGGAGGATCCGCTTTAGGGAAATAGGTAGCGTACACGGCATTGATTGCACTAAACTGCTTAATGTCTTTTACAAAAACACTGCATTTAACTACATGACTAAAATCCATATCAGCAGCTTTTAAAATAGCTTGAATATTATCCAGTACACGATGTGTTTCTTCTTCAATGGTTCTCAATTGGAGTTCTCCGGATACTGGATCTAATGCGATTTGACCTGAAACATAAAGTGTCTGACCAACCTGGATGGCCTGACTGTATGGGCCAATCGGCTTTGGTGCGTTTTCTGTAAAAATTACTTTTTTCATAGTATGCGAATGATTGTAAAACACAAAAAGCTCCTCATCAATCAATGGGAGCTTTTTAGATTTATTTTTAAAAGGGATTAGGCTTCTGCTGATTCTTTGGCTGCTCCCTGAATTACCACATTGCCTTTATAATATAATGCACCGTCATACCAATGTGCATGGTGCATAATATGTGTAGCTCCTGTGGTTTTGCAGGTAGTCAATTGTGGAGTTTCCGCTTTATAATGCGTTCTTCTCTTTCTTTTTCTTTGTTTGGAGTGTCTCCATTTAGGATTTGGCATAATCCGCTTTTTTTAATCAATTAGTATTTAAATTTTTAAGACTTTCCCAAACTGAATTATCAGAGTGGAGGCCTTCTTCATGTTGTATTCTGTCAAGAATATCATTATTGCAAGGAGGATTTTCCATGTTTTCACAATCCAACGCCTGAATTAATGGTAAAGACAGAATCAAATAGTCATAAACGATAGGCGCCATGTTTAATTCATGATCTTCCGGATGCAGAAAAATCAATTCCGGATCTTCAGATTCTTCGGTTCCATTTTTCACATAAATCGTGAAGGATTTATTGATTGGAATTTCAATATCTGCAAGACAGCGATCACAGGTTGAACCATAACTCCCTGTAAAATGCAAAGAAATAACTGAAACGTCGTCCCGATTATCCAATTGCATTTTTACGTTAAAATGACCATCCGTTATGATACTTGCTTCAAAATGTTTTAAAAACTCGGAACCAACCGACCAATTAAACTGGTGAGTTCCGCTTTGAAGGCTTCTCAAGGGGATAATATATTCTCTTAACGCACCCATAAAAGAACGTTTTCAAAAATGGAATGCAAATTTACACAGATTCCACAGATTATTAGGGTATTAACTAATTTTTTTGAAGCTCCAGACGGGACTAAACAGATGATTTTAGGCATACTTTCAAAAAATGAAATTATATATATTTTTATCTAATGTGTAAATATTTATTTTAAAGTTACTTATATTAAATTTATTCCAAACGTTGCCTATTCCTGACAAACAATAACCATCCACTTATGATGCCCAGATTGAAATCACATTTTAATTAGCTGGCATTTAATGATTTTTCAAACTTTCAATTTGCTTTAATAAATTTATAAACATATTGCCGGCCTTCTAATTCGATGGTAAGCCAATAGATCCCGGCTTGAAATGAACTAAGCTGTAATTGTTGTCCTTGCCAAGAAACCGGCATTTTTAAACCTAAGTGATTATAAATATTAATTTTATACATATATAAATTATTAATATTATCAATGCTGAGCAGATCTCCTGCCGGATTTGGAATTAAATTCAAGGATAATGGATTGTTTTCTTTGACCCGAACCGGCTGACAATTTAAACGGTTAATTCGCAACCACATTTGATTGCAAAGCACGATTGGCACATCGTCGCTGCCCAATCCACCTGCTTCACCCATACGCAACACAATAAGATTTTGACTGGGTACCACACATAAGATTTGGCCATTTTTTCCAATTGCTGCAAACATATCGCTGGGTGCTTCGGGACAATAAGAACCTGGAAAAACCAATTGCAATCCAGGCAACATAAACGAAGCTTGACCATTTAACCACCAGAGGTATCCATAAGATTTATTAATTGATTGAGAGGGATGCACCATCTCATCAAAATAAAAAGGATCATTCAATAAATCATTGGAATCCCAAATTCCCTTATTCAAAATAAGCAAACCAAATCGTGCCATGCTGCGGGCATTGCTGAGGTATACATTATCGTAGCCGGATGTAATCCACAATCCGTTCATTCCCGTTTTTGATTTTAATTTAGACTGGATGTATAAATTTTCATTCATACCAGTCGCTTGTTCCAATACATCCCGAATGAGTGTATAGGGTGCATTGTGATAAGCCCATCGTTTTCCAGGATCGGTTTTATAGATAAGACATTCAGGTTTGGTGCAGTGGTTGTCTGAAACTCCATCATCCAATCCACTAGTCATCGTTAACAGGTTGCGGATTGTTATTTTTTGTTCTTGTTCCGGACTACAATCAGTCCAGTCAGACCCTAAGTATTTTGAAACAGAATCTGATAATTTTAATTTTGATTCGGATTGAGCAATCCCTGTTAAAAAAGCAGTCAATGTTTTACCTGCGGATGCCCAATACCAAAGGGAATCTTTGCTAAACTGATCGAAGTATTTTTCAAGTACAATTTTGCCATCTTTAAGAATGATAAATGCTTTAGATTCTTCCGCATCCAAATATTGATATAACGCATTGATACTATCTGCACACCATCCAAGTGACTCCGGGCGGATGGTTTCCCATTGATCCCCACTTAATGGTGGAAAATAAAGACTTTGAGCATTGGATGGAGTCAAAGAAAAAAACATGCAGAATACAGTTGATGCCAATAAAAATTTCATCTTAGATACTTTTAATTTTGACTCTAATGACTTGGAAAAGTAAAAATAAAAACTATATTTGAGGATTGAATTTAATTAACCTAAAACTTTTATTATGAAAGCAAAATTCTATTATTTACTCCTTATTGGATTTGTACTCGTTTTTGGTTCTTGCAGCAAATCTCGTGATTTGACTTGTCCAAGTTTTAAAGAAAAAAGAAATTTTGATATAAGTTTTGATTTTCTTAAAACACACAAATCACATACTAAGCATAAACCAAGCAGCCGCACCGTTGCAAAAAACAATTCTGTTCAAGGATTTTACAACGAGCCAATTGCAGTTGAAGGAATTGACAAAATAGCTCCTTCTATTTCAGGGCTTACTGCTTCTACTTCCAATGAAATTATACTGCCTGAATTTTCTCATTCAATCACCAAAGCTAAATCAGTAGGAACAGCTTCTAATGAAAAAACTCCAGTCCTTCAAAAACTAAGTTTGAAGGAAAAAGCTAAACTTTATGTTGCTAAAAAAGTTATCGAAAAGCAACTAAAAAAATTAGACCAACAACAAGACCAGTTAAGCAATGCTGATTTGGATGATCATCCAGCAGGTGGAGGGAAAAGCCAATTGATTGCTTTATTACTGTGCATTTTTGTTGGTGGTTTAGGTATTCACCGTTTTTATTTGGGATATACCACGATAGGCATCATTCAATTAATAACCTTAGGCGGATGTGGAATTTGGGCTCTTATCGATTTAATCCGCATTATCACTGGTGACTTACAGCCAAAAAATGGCAATTATACCGAAACGCTTTAATCTTAAATTTTGATTAAAAAACCGTACGTTTTTAGTACGATCAAATTGGCAGGCTTTAGCATCTTGATCATTACATTGATGCTGTTGCCTGCCGATTTTTTTGATACCGGCACACCCATCTGTCTTTTTACCAGGTTATCAGGTTATTCTTGTTATGGATGCGGTATGACCCGCGCAATTATGCATCTCCTGCATTTTAATTTTTCAACTGCCTGGAATTTCAACAAACTTTCATTTATTGTTTTTCCGCTATTAGTTTACGTTTTTGGCAGCTGGTTTTTCAAAGAGTTAAAATTGATTCGTTCAAATTGAACTTCAGAAACTAAGAATTGCAAAATTTTAATTAAATCAAAACTTTTAACTCTGTAGTTTCTTACGGATTCAAGGGATGAATCCAACAATTATAAAAAGTATTTATTATTTACGGTGTGTCCCTCAAGACCATAAAAAAATATTCATATTCAAACTAAGGATGGTATTATGTCATGCCTTGATTTAGTTAGCATTTTAAAACTCCATACACAAATAAAATTCCAGGATTAATAAACAGATCAAGGCTTGCAATCAAAAGCAATTTTTATTAATAAACTTTGGCAAGAATTTAGAAATATTGTTCTGCTTGTTTTTCCTTTTCAAATTCAAACAAAAAAAAAGCCTTCCAGTAAACTGAAAGGCTTTTATAAATTTTTTAATTAAGTCCTAGAAATGGTACCAAAGGCCGAAACCTAAAGAGCTCATATCAAGATTTAAACCGAAAGCATTTACAGCATCGCCACCATCTGGTTTTTGAGAAGAATATCCCAAACCACCAAAATAAGCATTGATAGACCATTTGTCTGCCAACATGTAGGATACACCTGGGCTAATACCAATGTCTAACTGAGTCCATTTGGAATCACTGTTAGCTAACTCTCTTTTATTAGAAGTAAATCCAATGCCAGGAGCTAAATAAACATATACGTTATCTCCAAAATGCCATCCATAGCGGAATTCAGCTCCAATACCAAAGCCGGTATCTTTGATGTCATCCGTTTTGTCATCATGGCTGCTGTAATTGATACCAACGACGATTGCGCTGTTATCATTCAACCAATATCCTAAAGATGGGCCTAAATTGAATTGGCTCACTTCATGATCATTATTAAAACCAGCATCATTGCTGTTAAATCCTAAATCAAGACCTAGAAACATTTTGCCTTGTGCTTGAGCACCTGTGCTCATAAGACCTAAAAACAGAACGAACAGTAAAAGTTGTTTTTTCATACTTGCGTAAGTTTTTCGTGAATAAAAAGAGTTTAAACCCTGCAAGTTTAGCCCTTTCAATTTTAATAACAAAACTTTTATTAAACTTTTTTATGGATGTTTCAAGCTGAATGTCAGGCAGTATGCTTCTAAAAGCGTAAATTTTAATCTAAAATATTGATAATTATTAAGTTAATTATTTGAAAAAGCTAAAAATAAATACCCGACAATTTCAATAAAATTTAACAATCAGTCGAAAATGAGGTCTCTGGAATTTTTAATAACTTGTTTTTAGTCGGGATTCCTGTTCAAACCGTTCGATGGCCAGACCAATCAGTCGATCCAATAATTCCGGATAGGGAATGCCGCTGTATTCCCACATTTTAGGATACATGCTAATTTTGGTAAAACCTGGCATTGTATTTATTTCATTGACTAACAATCGATTATCAGGTGTAAGGAATAAATCTACCCTACCCAATCCCTCACAGCACAACACTTTAAAACTCTTAACTGCCAATTCCTGGACTCGTTTTATAGTCTCCTGGTCCAAATTTGCAGGAATTTCAGTTCGGGCACCCTGGGAATCCAGGTATTTGGCATCATAAGAATAAAAGTCCTTTTGAGCGATGACTTCTCCGGGAATTGAAGCAATTGGATTTTGATTTCCCAAAACAGCGCATTCAATTTCACGTGCCTTTATAAATTCTTCTACAATTACTTTAGTATCAAATTGAAAAGCCAGCTCAAGTGCTGCCTGATATTCAGTTTCTGAATTTACTTTAGAAATCCCAACAGATGAACCCAGGTTTGCAGGTTTAATAAAAAGTGGCCTGCCCAATTGCGATTGGATTGTATTAAAATCCGGTGCGTTCTCAATTCCATGAATTGATACAAACTTACCGATAGGTATGTTTGCGTCCCTGAGTAATCTTTTCATCACATCCTTATCCATACCAACTGCTGAACCCAATACTCCGGGACCTACAAACGGAATGTTTGCAAGTTTTAATAATCCCTGGACGGTTCCATCCTCTCCAAATGGACCATGTAGGATGGGAAATACGACATCCAATTTCGCTTCATTAGGACCCAAACCCGAAACAACTCCATCACTTTGAGGATGAAGTGAGATCTGCTTCAATTCGGGCTGATTCAAATTTGGTAATACCGCTTGTTGATTTAATAGCCACATTGCATCTTGATGACTGACCCATTTGCCACTTTTATCGATAGCCATTAAAACCGCCTCGTACTTATTCTTGTCTAAGGCCTGGTAAATATTTTTAGCCGATTGAACTGAGATTTCATGTTCAGCGGATTTGCCTCCAAATAGGATTCCAACGCGCATTTTTTTCGGATTCATAGATCGAATTTAAAAACAAAGATAAAACATATTAAAAATAATTTTAATATATTAATTGGATTAAGTGTAAAAACTACGGAATCTTCTGAATTGAAATTGATGCCTTGAATTGATTGAATATCTTTGCATTTAAATATGACCCAATTATATATAATTGCCCGCCCGAATGGTGCGGGTAAAACAACTGCATCTTTTTCAATTTTACCAGGTATTTTAGGAATTAATGAATTTGTGAATGCAGATGAAATAGCTCGCGGCTTATCCCCTTTTAATCCAGAGTCTGTTTCTATAAAGTCAGGTAAAATAATGTTAAACAGGATTGATGAATTGATCTCAATTAACTCCAATTACGCATTTGAAACCACCTTATCTTCAAAATCGTTTTACCGAACCATTCAAAAAGCCCAAAGGCTGCAATACTATGTTACTTTAGTTTTCTTTTATCTAGAATCTCCTGAGCTAGCAATACAAAGAGTAAATAATCGAATTCTTGAAGGAGGGCACTCAATACCAGAATCTATCATCGTAAGACGGTATCACAAAGGTCTTGATAACTTATTAAATATATATTTAAAACAGGTTGATAAATGGTTGATATTTGACAATTCTAATATTACGCTTAACTTTGTTGCAGAAGGTTCTTCTTTTAATCAACCAAATATTTACAATCCTATTACCTGGAATAAATTAAATACACAATGGAAAAAACACAAAAATATTCGGAATTAGGAAATAAAATTTTTGAAGGCTTAAAATTAGCTTTGTTAAAATTAGCGGAAGATAAAAAACGAAATCATAAAACCTTAGTCATCTCAGAAAATGGTAAGATTATACTACTTAAACTGTAATCGTGGTTAAGGAATCGCCTAAGTTTAATTTCTCTGAACTTCCTGCTTTTTTCAAAAGCAAGTTGTTGCTACATACTATAATTCGCTTGTTCCTGGTTGTAATCATCTTATGGATACTTCAGGCATTTTTTCTAAATCTTTATACCAATCACGGACAAAAACTCAGCTTACAAAAATATATTGGCGTTTCCCTGGCAAATGCAAAAAAACATGCTGAACCCAGAGGCTATGAAATCGTTGTGTCCGATTCTTTGTACGTCAAAGGAAAACCGGGTGGAATTATTATTTCACAAATTCCAGTTCCTGGTTCACAAGTAAAGCGCGGACGAAAAATTTATGTAACGCTTACAAAATTTCAGGCTGAATCTTTTCAATCTGATCTGTTACCAGTACTTTATGGTAAAAAATATGAATTCAAAAGAACTGAATTGTTTAATCTGTTTGAGTTATACTCAAAAATCAAAGCGGTTAAGTTTGACCCGGGACCTGAAAATCATATATTAGAAGTTTACTATCACGATCAATTATTGCTTAATGGAAATGAACGGAGATCTGATATCACCATATCAAAAGGAGATACCCTTCAGTTTGTTATATCTACCAAAGCAGGTGGTGAAGTACCTATTCCAGATTTAATTTGTCAAACACTGGCAGCCGCTAAATTTTTATTGAGTTCGTCAAAATTAGAATTAGGTACCATCCTTGAAGAAGGTGAAATTACAGATCCCGAAACCGCATATATTATCAAACAAATTCCAGAAGCACAGGAAGGCCAAACCATCGAATTGGGCAGTTCGTTTAAAATAACCATTTCACAAGTTAAACCAGAACATTGTAATTAATAAACTATGGAAGATATCACCGTACAAGAACTCAGGAAAAAATTAGAAGAAAAAGAAAATTTTATTTTAATTGATGTTCGTGAAGTATATGAACACCATGAATTTAATATTGGTGGAGAATTAGCTCCCCTGCGGAGTGAATTGGGACAAAAAATTGAATCCATGGCAGACCAAAAAAATAATGAGATCATATTATATTGCCGTAGTGGAAACCGCAGTGGAATAGCGAAGCAACTGTTTGAGCAAGCAGGATTTACAAAAGTTCGCAATCTATTGGGCGGAATGCTGGCCTGGAGGGAAGCGTTTCCATCCTAATTAATATTCCAATTCTGTACTGTTGAAATACTAAATTACAATCCAACTAATAAATAATTCTTCAATTATTATTGACAAATTATTATTGATCTTTGAATTTACCAACAACAAACAAAGAAACGGGTTCCAGAGGAGAGCAAATTGCAAAAGATTATTTGGTTTCTCAACAGTACACAATCCTTGAACAAAATTTCAGATACAGCAAATCAGAAATTGATTTAATTGCTAAGGAAGGGGAGATATTGGTTTTTATTGAAGTTAAAACCAGGAGTTACGA
This sequence comes from Saprospiraceae bacterium, assembly GCA_016714025.1. Taxonomy (NCBI): domain Bacteria; kingdom Pseudomonadati; phylum Bacteroidota; class Saprospiria; order Saprospirales; family Saprospiraceae; species Saprospiraceae bacterium. The sequence continues at coordinate 673,940 of JADJOB010000001.1, forward strand.
TTATTTTGGTCCACCTGAATCTTTTGTAAGTGAATATAAAGAAGTATTAATTCATGAAGCCGGATCGTATTACATGGAAAAAATAAATCACGATTGGGAGTTTCGATTTGATATCATAGCAATCCTATTAAATAAAGATGGTAGTTACAAACTAGAGCATCACAAGGATGCATTTTAATTTTTTAAATTTCTAAAAACTCCATATACTTAGTCCTAGCATTAGTGCAAAGATTTCTCTTTATGGTAGGTCGTTCGTAAACCAGGACGCATACATTTGGTAATTTTTTACTGTTCGTTCAATATTAAATTGAAAGGTTTCGTGATCTAATTCTTTAATTTTTTTTGCGGGGATCCCACCATAAATAAAACCCGATTCCAATCTGGAATTTTCTAATACAACGGCACCTGCAGCAATTAATACATGTTCTTCTATGATCGCATGATCTAACACGATAGCCCCCATTCCAATTAAAACATTGGAATGAATTGTGCAACCGTGTACAATGGCTCTATGTCCAATGGATACCCGATCCCCAATATAGGTTCCAGCCTTTTGATAAGTGCAATGAATAACAGCTCCGTCCTGAATGTTTACTTCATTTCCAATTCGAATTTCGTTGACATCCCCCCGAATTATAGCTTGAAACCATACACTGCAATGATCACCCATTTGCACATCGCCTACAATGGTTGCATTTTCAGCAATAAAACACTGCTTTCCAAAAATGGGTTTCTTGTCGAGTACTGGTAGGATCAGGGGCATGGTGGGGAAGGGGAAGTGGAAATTAGGAATTAGGAATTAAGAATTAAGAATTACGGATTACGAATTATGGATTAGGAATAAAAATAAGCTTACCATTATAACATTGAACGAATCAAATTTCGTAATTCGTAATTCGACATTCGTAATTCGACATTCGTAATTAATTAAACTACCTTATCGGTCCCCATCTAAAATATTGCCCAACGAGCCCAGGATGCTGCCTTCCTCTTTACGATTCATACCACCATATTGCATGATTCTTGCGGCTAATCGACTTATGGGTAAACTTTGGATCCAAACTTTGCCAGGGCCGCGTAAAACTGCATAGAAAAGGCCTTCACCACCAAAAACCATGTTTTTAACTCCTCGGATAAATTCGATGTCAAAATCGATTCGGGAGGTATAGGCAACCACGCAACCTGTATCAATTCGAAGCGTTTCGCCAACTCCAAGTTCCAATTCTTTTACAAAACCACCTGCATGGACAAAGGCCATACCATCTCCTTCCAGTTTTTGCATTATAAAACCCTCTCCTCCAAAAATTCCGGTTCCAAGCTTACGCTGGAGTTCAATGCCTACTGAAACACCCATCGCTGCGCATAAGAATGCATCTTTCTGGGCAATGACTTTACCATCCAACTCCATCAAATTCAAAGGGATGATTTTTCCTGCATAAGGGGAAGCGAAGCTTACGCGCGCTTTACCACCTCCTTGATTGGTGTATGTAGTCATAAACAAAGACTCTCCTGTTAGTAAGCGTTTTCCCGCAGAAAAGAGCTTGCCCATAAATCCACCTGTTTGGTTAGTGCCATCGCCAAAAATTGTAGCCATTTGAATCCCATCCTCCATCATAAGGAATGAACCCGCTTCAGCAATGGCCGTTTCACCCGGATCGAGTTCGACTTCTACATATTGCATTTCTTCACCAAATATCTTGTAATCTATTTCATGACTTTGTGACATAATGAGTTGATTTAAGGGCAAATGTATAGAAACTTTGGCTTACCCCTCCTTGAAAAATGCAGATTTTCTCATCAAAATACATACCGCACCAACAAGCTAACTAAGTCTTTGAAGCTCTGTGAATTACTGATTTCTAAAGAGCAAATTCTTAGGGAAATAGTCAATTAAACTTAAGTTAAAATTCTATTATAAAGAGTGTTATCCATTAACAATTTATATATATTGGAAAAGAAATTATAATAACTAACCTTGATTTGCAAATATTTTTAGGAGCTGCAAACTAGTGAATAAAAGCGTCTTAGCTTTACGAAGCTTTTGCCATGGATACGATATACTCCTATCTGTGGAGCCAAGGGGTACCAGTGAACGGGGTACCCCTTTTTTTTCGCTGTATTAAACGTTTTGCTCTATTTATTATAAAACTAAATCATGTATAAAATTGGATTATGCATCGGTTTAAATTTCATGATTCTACAAAGCGCGTTTTGTCAAATTTCATTTGCAAAGCAAAACAAAGCAACTGTTGATACAAACAATTTTACAAAAGTAGATCGCGCCATCAAAGCCGGTGAATTTGGAGAGATCCACAGTCTGCTGATTGTTGAAAATGGACAATTGCTTTTTGAATCATATTATGGAAATTGGACCGTTGATTCACTACACCAATTACAATCTGCAACTAAAAGTATTATTTCCACCTTGTTGGGTTGCGCGATTCAAAATAACTTTATAAAAAGTACCGATGAAAAAATTGCACAATTTTTTCCCAAAGAGTATATTCAGGATTCCCTCAAACAACAAATTAGCATTGCCAATCTATTAACCCAGCAACATGGTCTAAAATGGAAGGAATCTCCCTGGGAAGCACCCGATAATAATTGGCGTGCACTTTATACTTCAAGTGGAAATTGGTATCAAAAAATTTTAGAAACTGAAATGGCAGAATTACCAGGCCAAACATTTAACTATAGCAATGCTGCACCTGTATTGATTTCCGGTCTAATCCAACAAGCAAGCAACATGGATATCGAACATTTTGCAAAAAAATATTTATTTGATCCATTGGAAATTACACAATACCGTTTTTGGAATGGAAATGGTGGACCAAAAAATAATGGAATGGCACTTTTGTATTTGAGTTCAAGGGATATGGCCAAAATTGGTCAACTTTATTTACAACATGGTAAATGGAATAACAAACAAATTATTCCAGAGAATTATGTACAAACCGCCACCTCAAGTTTAGTAACTGGTGCAGAAGCAAATGGTTTTTATAGCTCTTATGATTATGGGTATTTCTGGTGGACTAATCCCAAATATCGCTTTTCAACAAAATCAGCATATCCCAATGTTTTTCTTGCAAGAGGAGCCGGAGGTCAAAATATTATTGTCGTACCAGAAAAAAAATGGGTAGTTGTAATTACAGCCTGGAATGTTGAACGACCTAATAAACCACAAAGTATATTTGACAAATATTTGTTAGAAAATTAATGGGCAAATTAATAATTCAGATTTTTAACCAGCTGGGGTGTTGATTCATGTTGCTTTAATTTAAGCTGATTGCCATCCCAAGCTTTATCAAAGCTTATATTTAAATTAGATTTTATTTTGGTGTTTGATTAAACACCAAAATAATAAAACTATATTTTGGGAGATAAACGAGCAAGTAATATTCATATTAATGTATTAAATTGCAAAAAATAAAAATAAACAGCACTCAATAAAAACAAAAAGAGCGAAAGTCTATTGCTAAATCACCTATACTAAATCTTTGAATATGTTATGTAAGCAACCCTATAAAAAACTAATTTTATTACTCAGCTTTGTATTTATTTCAAAATACTTTGTTCCACCAAATGTATCTGCACAAACAGTTGCGGCTGGTGGCAGACACTCGTTATTGATTTGCGCAGATAGTACTGTGCAGGCCTGGGGTTACAATGGTTATGGACAATTGGGTAATTCAACCACGACTGAGCAGCATTCAGGCGTAAAAGTAATTGGAATGAATGGTGTAGTGAGTGTATCTGGTGGATTATTTCATTCGATTTTTATTAAAGAAAATGGGACAGTTTGGACCTGTGGAAGAAATAATGCGGGGCCGCTTGGGGATGGCAGCACTTTAGACAGGCATACACCCGTTCAAGTAATTGGATTATCGAATATTATTCAAGCATCTGGAGGAGGTGAACATTCTTTGTTTTTAGGAAAAGATCAAACTGTTTGGTCATGTGGGTTAAATTCATCAGGGCAATTAGGAGATGGATCAACTACAAACCGATTGTTTCCTATTCAAATCAGTGGTTTAACCAATGTGATACAAGTTGCAGCAGGTGCTGAATTTTCTTTATTCTTAAAAGAGGACGGGAGTGTCTGGGCATGCGGTCATAATGGTTTTGGACAATTTGGAAATGGAACAAATGCTTCAAATAAAAACCCAATCCAAATAAATGGATTATCCGATATCATCCAGATCACAGCGGGCGAATGGCATGCACTGTTTGTAAAAAAAGATGGAACTGTATATTCCTCTGGAAGAAATCAATTCGGTCAACTAGGAAATGGAACTCAAACAGATCAATGGCTTGCATCCTCAATTAACGATTTAAGTGAAGTCATAAAAGCTGAAGCTGGTGGCATTCATTCTGTTTTTGTTACTAATACGGGAACCGTTTATGCTTGTGGATTAAACAGTGGTGGCAATAATGACGGCCAATTAGGAGATGGCACTGCAATTGACAGAACAAAACCTGTGTTGGTTAATACATCCTGGGGTACTGATAAGATTATTCATGCAGAAGCTTGTAGAGAACACACGCTCTTCTTATCTGAAAAAGGACCTATTTGGGCCAGCGGAAGAAACAATTATGGTCAACTCGGTATTGGGTATTTTACTACTGCAAATTTTAAATCCCCCGTCCGATCCAACACCTTGTGTGTACCCATTTTAGTCAAACAATATCAGCCAGAAGCTATTCAAATTACATATCAACTCTTTCCAAATCCAACATCCGGATCAATTACTTTGAAATCAAAACCAAAACTTAAAAAAGCCAGCATTTCGCTATATAATTCCTGCGGAATTTTAAGCCGACAAACTAATTATAACCAGGAAAACGAATTTCATTTTGATCTAAAAGAACTTAAAAATGGCTTATATATACTTACATTGAGTGAGAATAATAAATTTCTATATAGCGACAAAATAATTATTAATCATGAATAAAAATATTTATAACTAATGTTAACAAGTTTTAGTTAGAATCTGAATCATTTATAAATTTAATTAATTCTACCAAGTTCCTTTTAGTATTATCAACTTAATATAGATCTTCAATTTTTGAATTAAAATAATTGCATTATTTTTACCTATAAATATACCTAAATTGAAAACAAGAATTATTATTCTCTTTACTTTGGCAATTGTTACTTTATGCCTTAAAACCACCCTTGGCCAAGGGTGCAGTGATGCGGGCTTCTGTACAGTATCTGGCCTCAAACCAGGATCGTTTGATACCTTATCAGGATCAAAAAACAAACTTGCTTTTGGCGGATCCATAGCAAAAGCAGACCATGATATTTCAATCCTTGCAAATTATATAGAATTCAGTCGTTCTATTTCTAGTAAATTTTCAATTCATTGTAAAATCACCAGCATTCGCCAGGAAGGAAACCAAATTTCAAATTTTAATTTATCTGATCTATATTTTTCTTCAAATTTTTTATTAAATAAATATTCTAAAATATTAGTTGGAATTAAAATACCCTTAACTAATGCAAACAAAATTAAAGATGATTATTCATTGCCAATGGATTACCAGTCCAGTTTAGGTACTTTTGATCTAATTCTTGGTTTGAATTTTAAAATTAAACAACTTCAATTAGCTATAGGATACGAACAAGCCTTAACAAAAAACAAGAATGAATTTTTAGCTGAAAACCATTCTACATCAAGTATATTAAATGATTTTCAATCTACCAATCACTATAGCCGAAAGGCAGATGTATTGGCCCGCCTGGCCTATCCTTATATGCTTTTAACAAAATTAAAAATTACACCTGCGGTGTTGGCAATTTACCATGTAGCCAATGATAAATATGACAATGCGTTCAATACTACCCTTGAAATTCCAGGTTCCAAAGGCTTAACTCTAAATGGAAATTTATTTATTGATTACGAATTACATCCAAAACATACTGTGCAACTCAGTGGAGGCTTTCCATTTGTTGTCAGGGACAATCGACCGGATGGTTTAACGCGTAAATTTGTTTTAAACCTGGAATATGGGTTTACATTTTAAAATAGTTTTAGCTTATTAAATTTATATAGCTAACAAAATGAATACCGAATTTAAAACCGTAGAAGAATATATTGCTTCCTTTCCAATTGAAACCCAGAAAATACTTACTAAAATACGTAGTGTGATTAAAAAAAATGCAATCGCCGCCATGGAGGGAATTAGTTATGGGATGCCAGCCTATAAATTAAATGGAAAACCATTGGTATATTTTGGTGGTTATAAAAATCATGTTGGCTTTTATGCGACTCCCAGCGGCCATTCTTCATTTGAAAAAGAACTTTCACTTTATAAACAAGGAAAAGGATCTGTACAATTTCCATTAAGCCAGGCCATACCTTATGATCTGATTGCCCGCATAGTCGCCTTCAGAGTTAATGAAAATAATACAAAAAAAATAGTTAATGGCAAAAACAATAAAGCAGTCAAAAACTGATGATGTCAACGACTATTTGGATAAATTGGTGCATCCATTGAAAGGGGTCCTGCTGGAATTACGACAGCATCTATTAACGAGATTTTCTGAAATCAGCGAACACATAAAATGGAATTCTTTAAGTTTCTATTTTAATGGTGATATGAACGCTTTTAATCCCAAAGAATACAAGCGCGATCTGCTGGTTGTAAATTTAAATAAAAAAGAATATGTCTTGTTGGTCTTTCCTACCGGCTACACCATATTACATAAAAGTCAATTACTTGAGGGCGACTACGCAGATGGAAGAAGAATGGTTAAAATTTATTCAACTGCGGACTTAACAAGCAATAAAGACGAGTTATTTAATATCATTGAATCCTGGATCAGCCAAATAGACAAATAATATTTACATTCCAGTGATGAGGTTACTCCATATCCTTTTTTTTATTACTATCCTGATCAGTTGCAAAAAGCAAGATGTAGGTTCAATACAAGCTGTTGAGTCTAAAATGAAAAATCAACAGATTTTTAAATTGTATTCTGAACAAGTTAAAGATACCTTTAAAATATTTGTTGGTCTGCCTGAAAAAATCGATTCTTTAGCAGGCACGCTATATCCTGTGGTTTACTTACTTGATGCAAACTTTTACTTTAACATGGTTTATGAAATGCTTATTAAATATAATGAGGTTGGTTTGATTAGACCACTGATTTTAATAGGAATTGGGTATGATGATTTGCATACTATGGATTCGCTTAGGTGCAGAGATTATACCTATCCACAAGCATTGGCAGATTATAAAATGGCCACAAGTGGTGGCGCCAAAATATTTTTGGAATTCCTTAAAGACGAATTGATTCCAATCATTGAAAAGAAATATTCTGTAGATACTTTCAAAAGAATATTGATGGGTCATTCCCTGGGTGGCTATTTTACAATTTTTGCACTACTCCATGATCTTTCACAAAATGAGGTATTTTTTAATGGTTATGTGGCTGCCAGTCCATCCTGCCATTATAATAACAATTACATTTTGGAAACTTATAAACAGAGTCACTTTATATCAAACAATCAGACCAACCTATTTGTAGCATTTGGTGGATTGGAAGATCAGGAAGATCCTGAAGTAATCAGATCAGAAACTGTTTTAAACACGCTTGATGGACTATTAAAACATAAAATCAACTACAATTCATCTCTTTTTTCAAATTTAGGCCATATGGAAACCGCTATGCCTGGTTTTTATAAAGGTTTGCAAAGCATTTTGGAAGTTGAATAAAATTCAGTATCTTAGTAACAATATATGGTTTATATTCAAACTTTCTGAAATGAGATTTATATTCTTAATTTCTTTGCTCATTTTTATTCATATTAATTTAAATGGAGCCAGTTACTTCGTTTCGAATACTGTTAAACTCACAGGGGATGGAAGTATGTTGAATCCATGGACCCTTCAAAAAGCGTTTGATCATCCATCCGCACTTAAACCCGGGGACACCGTTTGGATACGCGGTGGTATTTATACCAATGATTATGATGCACAAACTTCATTTAATTGTAAAACAAATGGAACTTTAAACGCGCCCATTATTTTTAAAAATTATAATGGCGAACGTGTATTGATTGATGGGGCTAAATCTTATACCATCTTTGCCGGATTGGGGAATTGCAGTTATACCTGGTTTTGGGGACTTGAAGTCATCAATTCAAGTGCAACAGATCGAAACCATGATATTTTAGGTGGCATTACCTGTACTGCCGAAAACATCAAATTTATTAACATGATCGTCCATGATACAGGTAGTGGAATCGACGCATGGAAGACTGCAAAGAATACTGAAATCTATGGTTGCATAATATACCATATTGGTAATAACCTTTTAAACGGCACAAATTGGGAAGGGCACGGACATGGAATGTATTTACAAAATGACACCTTTGGAACCAAATTGATTCACAATAACATCGTATTTAACACATTTGGAAATGGAATTAAAATCTGGCAGACGACAACTACCGCTCCTATAGGAAATTTTGATATTCGCAATAATATTTTATTTAATGGTGGGTCCGCATCAGAAAATCTGGGTGGAGTTGGAAATAATTCGCGAACGCATAACTTTTTTGTTTTATCAAACGGACCAAATAACCCATTGGTAAATACAGTTATTAAACACAATTATACATTTGCTGGTTTGAATAGCCCACGCCCACCGGTCAATGCTTTTGGATTAAATTATGGAGTAAAAAATTTAATTCTCGATAGTAATTATTTAACTTGCCAAACCCGATTGGGATTTAATAATACACCGATATTCAATGCATCGATACAAGGGAATCGATTCATTGGGGGGATTCCATCCGTATACGGTTACTATTTATGGGGATTTGCTCAAACGGATTTTCCTGAAAATCAATATATCCCAGAAATACCTTCTAGTGGACTCGAGTATTTTATATTGCCTAATAAATACGAACCAGAAAAGTCGCATCTGGTGATTTATAATTGGGATAGTTTAGAAACTGTTCAAATAAATTGTAATCAAACAGGACTTAAACCCGGAGATTCATATGACTTAATCAATGTAATGGATTACCAAGCAGATGTGATCCCTGGTCAATTTCCAGCAGATGGAATCCTTAAGATCCCCATGATTCAACACAGCTATGCAAAACCAATTGGTTCGACGCAAGCAGTTGCTTCCCAATTTCCAGTTTTTGGGGTATTTATAATTCGCAAAAACGAAAGTCAGTTTCCTAATATTCTATCAGACGGAGTTAAAAAAAGTACAATTCAAATATTTCCCAATCCAAGCAATGGAAAGTTTAAAATTATTGGTAAAGAGCAAATAGATACGTATACTCTTTATGACAATAAAGGAAATCAGGCTTATTCGGAAAAAGTAGTTTCGTCAGCATCTACAATAGATTTAGATTTTTCAAACTTACCAAAAGGCATCTACTTTTTGAAAGTTCAAACTAAAAACTATATAAGTACGAATAAATTGATTATATTAGATTAATTGAATTTTTAAAAGTGAATTTTTTGAATACCAAGTCCACTAGCTAGACTAAAACAATTGAGTAATCTGATATTTTAAGGTATAGACCTTTAATTAATACCAATGAATTAAAAAATGTTTTCAGTCTTATAATAATATAAATTTTAAATAAAATAGGTATTTGTTAATTGAGTAAATATTCACAACCTTAGTGAATTCAAGCGTATAATTATTATTAAGTAAATTTAAATATAAAACAAAAAACTATCATTCAAATACCTTTGAAAGATAAATTATATATAAATTTGGGATACTTATAATTTATGAAACATTTTCTTTGGACATTGATGCTCATATATGGCAGTTGCTGCTGTGTTTTTGCTCAAAACAAGTCCAAAATCGATTCCTTGATAAAAGCGTTGGCAGGAAACCAGACTGATACGTTGGGCGTTCGAACGATGCTATTACTTTCCGCTGAATATTTTATAAGCAATCCAAACAGGGCGTTTCAATATAGCCAGGAAGCAAATCGATTATCGGATAAGTTGAATTACAACTTTGGCCGAATCCAAAGTTTAGCCTGGTTGGCGTATTTTCATGAACAAAATGGACAAATTGATACTGCACTTTCACTTTATCAAAAAAGTTACGAACTAGCAATTAAAACCGGTAATAAAAATGATGCCGCAACTTGCTTAAATAATATAGCAGCTATATATAAAGACCTTGGTAAAATAGATGAAGCACTTGAATTTCATCAGCGTAGTCTAAGCATAAAATTAGAACTTGGAAAACAAGAAGGCATTGCATCTTCCTATAATAATATTGGACTAATCTATCAAAATCAAGGTAAAATTCCTGATGCCTTAAATTACTACAACAAAGCTTTAAAAATATTTGAAGAGCTGAAAGACAAACAAGGAATCGCTACAGTATACGAAAATACCGGGTTTATTTATAAAGATCAGAAACAATACGACCTTGCTTTTGATTATCTGCAAAAAAGTTTAAAAATTCACATTGAAGATAATGACAAATATGGTATCGGATATTCCTGGAATGCATTGGGAAATTTGTGTGAAGAACAAAACAAACTACTAATAGCCTTAAATTATTATGAACAAGCGCTTAAAGTTCGTACTGAAATTAATGACAATCAAGGCATTTTTTATACCTGGAAGAATATTGGAAACATACATAATAAGTTGGGCAATAAAGAAGAAGCAAAACGTGCTTATGAAAAAAGTCTTTCCGGAATTGAAGCGCTTGGTGATAAATGGGGAATTGCAATTGTAACCAATTTATATGGTGCCTTTTTATTGAATGAATCCCAATTGAATCAAAGTGAAGCTTATTTATCTAAATCTTTAGGCATCGCAAAAGAATTAGGATTTCCAACTGACATCAGGAATGCGGCAGAAAATCTTCAAGCTCTCTATCGTAAAAAAGGAAGGTGGAAAGAAGCACTTGCAATGAATGATTTATTTATTGAAATGAAGGATAGTGTACAAAACGAAAAAAATCATAAACTATCTATTCAAACTCAATTCCAGTATGAATATGAAAAAAAAGAAGCTATTTTAAAAATTGAACAAGCTAAAAAGGATGCACTTGCACAAAAAGAAATTCAAAAACAGCGATTAATTTTGGTTGGAATATCTGGTGGATTGATTTTAGTAGTACTCTTTTCCATTGCCCTAATTAGACAACGCAATAAAATAGCAAAAGGTAAAAAACGCAGTGACGAACTCTTGTTAAATATATTACCTGAAGAAGTGGCTGAAGAACTCAAAGAAACTGGCAGTGCAAAAGCCAAATCATTTGATAATGTTACTGTGTTGTTTACAGACTTTGAAAAATTTACAGAGATCAGTCAAAAATTGACAGCTGAAGAATTGGTTGAAGAAATCAACTATTGCTATAGTGAATTTGATAAAATTATCACTAAATATGGGATAGAAAAAATCAAAACCATTGGTGATAGTTACATGTGTGTAGGTGGTCTCCCAACCACAAATACATCACATCCCTGGGATGTTGTAAAAGCTGCAATGGAATTCCAGGAATTTATTACGAAAAATATAAACCATCGGAAAAATCAAGGTAAACCATATTTTGAATTGCGCATTGGTATTCATACCGGTCCTGTGGTAGCAGGAATCGTTGGAATTAAAAAATTTGCTTATGACATATGGGGTGACACCGTAAATACTGCTTCCAGGATGGAAACGAGTGGCGAAGCTGGAAAAGTAAATATTTCCGGTGCTACTTATGATTATATTAAAGATATTTATACTTGTACTTACCGAGGAAAAATATCAGTTAAACATAAAGGTGAAATTGATATGTATTTTATTGAAGGCGCTAGAAATTAAATTACGAATGACGGATTTCGAATTATGGGAGCGGAGCGGACATCCTGCGTACTCGCGGGAAGAAATATGAATTAAGAATTAAGAATTAAGAATTAAATAAATTTAATGAACAAGCCTAAGATATTTTTTTGTTGGATACTACTTATATGCATTCAAATTCAAGGGACTTCCCTATTCGGCCAGTGTTTCAGTTGCAAGCATGCGCCGCCAGGAACTATTTGGTGTGATGACTTTGAAGATGACATTCCATTTAATCAAAAGTATTTTGAATACAACAATAATGGCGGAGATTTTATAAGACTAGCAAATGCAGGTCGCGACAGCAGTTATGGCATGCGCGTCAAGTGGCAAGCTGGAGAGGTTGGTGCCGGCTCTCTTTCAAAATCCTTTGGGAAGACTCCGGATACCTATATTGGTAAAAACGCCGCACACCCTGGTGAAAGCTTTGATGAAATTTATTGGCGGATGGATGTTAAATCTCAATCCGGCTGGATCGGAGGTGGACCAGCCAAACTAAGTAGAGCCATGTGTTTAGCAAACAGCAATTGGGCGCAAGGTATGATGGCGCATCTTTGGTCCGGCGGAACCAACGATTGGTATCTTGGCATGGATCCTGCTAGTGGAATTGGTCTTGATGGAAACTTAAAATCAACTAAATACAATGACTTTAATAATTTAAGATGGCTCGGTTTTAAAACCGGTAAAACACCTATCTATCATGAAAACAATTCAGGTAAATGGTTTTGCATCGTTGGACATGTTAAATTAAACACTCCGGGACAAAAAAATGGCATTTTTGAATTTTGGATTAATGATACCTTGCAAGCTTCAACTAGCAATTTAGATTGGCACAGTACCTGGAATGCCAATCCCAATAACCTCCATATAAATGCAATATTTTTTGAAAACTACTGGAATAATGGATCGCCCGTTGACCAAGAGCGTTATTTTGATAATTTAGTAATCAGTACCCAACCCATCCCATGCTCTTGTATGATCACATCCACTGCCAATCCCATTGATAAACTTGATAATTCCCTTGTTATTGATCAAGTTGAAAACAAAATTCGATTAATTCTTCCTGCTACTAAATTTCCAAGCCTCCTAAGTGTTTTAGATGTCAATGGAATGCTGATTAAACAAAAGCTATTCATTGATTCCAGTGAATGGCTTGATTTGTCTGAAATTGGTTCTGGTATATACTTTCTAAGTACAGAAAATACAAAACCAGTAAAAATTGTTCTAATTCATTGATTTTGAATTTTCATTTAATTTACCTCAGAAAAATTCCCTTGTCAAATTTGATACTTAAATTTTAAAAAAAAAAGGCAAATGAATGTATATAGCATTTGCATTATTCACATATGACTTACATGCATTATACCCGTGACAAACGAGTAGAGAAAAATAAATCAGAAAAATTATAAATGGCATCAGAATTTTAAATAGATAATATAAATTTATAAGGAGTTTTAATACGATATTTATAATACAATTCATTATTAATTTAAATTCAGTAAGGCGAACATCGAAGAAAAAGGTTGAACATTATTAACCCTTAAGAATAAATAAAATATAATAGAAAATAATATAATTAACATGAAGTCAACAAAATCAGATATTTCAAATTGGGATGATATCGCGCAACGGTATCAGGACAAATTCATGGATTTAAAGATATATAATGAAAGTTACGATCATTTCTGCAAACTTCTGGACAAAGAAAATCCGCTGATTTTGGAAATTGCTTGCGGTCCTGGAAATATTACGAAATACCTTATGGAAATTCGCCCTGATCTAATTATTGATGCAATTGATTCTTCGCCAAATATGCTCCGCCTTGCACAAATAAACAACCCAAGCGTTCATTTTAAACTGATGGATTGCCGTCACCTGAGTCAATTAAGTAAGTCATACGATGCAATCCTCATCGGTTTCTGTATGCCCTATTTATCCAAGCTCGAATGCGCCCAGCTAATACAAGATGCATCAAGATTATTGCACGGTGGAGGAATATTTTACTTCAGTACCATTGAAGGTCGTTACGAAACATCTGCTTATGAAACCAGCAGTGATGGAAAAAACAGTCTTTTTGTTTATTATCATGAGACCAATTATTTAGAAGAAATGTTATTTGCCAATAACTTTACGATCTTAGAATTTTCCACTATAAAATATCAAAAATCAGAATTAAAGATTGAAAATCATCTTATTTATATAGCTAAATTAAAATCAGGAATAAATTAAATCGATTTAGATAGTACCTTTGTTTGATAAATATCTATTTTTTTCCATATAGAGTTCCAAATTCTGATTGAGATGCAAATATTTAGAAAGTTTACTTTTGATTCCGCTCATTTTCTTCCCAACGTACCAGAAGGTCATAAATGCAAAAACATTCATGGACACACCTATCATTTAACCGTTTTTATCGATGACCGTTTAGATCCTCATTTAAACTGGGTTATGGATTTTGCTGCCATTAATAAAGCAATTGATCCCATTTTAAAATCAATTGATCACAAATTGATGAATGACATTCCGGGTTTAGAAAATCCAACCTGCGAGCAAATTGCAATTTGGCTTTGGGATCAAATAAAACCACAAATACCCCAACTGATTAAAATTGAATTAAATGAAACGCCTACTTCAGGAGTGATTTATACAGGTACCGTTTGATATTAAATTTAATAAAGGGTAACGAAAGCAATCTTTATAATATATCTAAATCATTCAACTAGATTTTACCAAGATACTTTGCAATTCCATAAAATAGAATTACAATCAAGCCCCATAAAGCCCAGGATATCATTATGATTTTAATACCCAGACCAAAACGAGCTTCTACTTCTCCAGCCAGGTAGGCTTTATATAAGATAGCCAGCACAAACAAAGAAACAATTCCAAACCATTGTTTAAGATAAAACGGATTGTTAGTTCCTGGTTTAGAAAACAATGCCGTCCAAATATAAAAAAAGGACAAAGCTGCAGTTCCGGCCAATAAACAATAATAAATTAATTTTAAAATAAAAGCCATTTATTGCCAACGTAGTGGACCATTAAAAAAGAATAAACCAATCAACACGACTCCTAGAGCTACTAACCAGGTGATGCCTAATATGCCGCTGCAATATAAATATCGATTCGTATCTTGGATAGCTTGATAGCTTATGTATAATCCTATAGCTACCAAAACACCTGCTAAACCCATTATAATGGATTCTGACTTTTTACCATAAGCATCAATCAGCACATTGATTGAGCTAAGAAAAAAAAACAAACACAGAAGGCAGGTCATGCCAAAAAGTACGAAGAACAATATTTTTGATAAAAACTCCATAGGTCAAAATAAGGAACTAACAATTCTTTTAATTCCATTTTCCTCCTGAAGATATCATTACAATAAGAAACCAACAAATAAATAATCCAATAAGAATTAAGGGCGAATAAATAAGGATGGTTCCAGCTTTTTGATATGATGGCTGGCGCAATAAAAACCAGGATAATCCGGTAATCAATGCAAAAATAACCCCGATTGCTAAATTTCTCCCAGCAGGTAAAAATGGTTCATAAAAACCCTTCGAAGTGTTGGCAAAATAAACAAACAAATTAATTGCTGCGAGATATAAGAAGTATAGGGCCGTAATCCCGTAACCAACCAAAAGGAATTTTATAATTGTTTTCATACCTTTCTATAATCGATTCAAATCATTTCAATTCCTTACAAATATAATCAGTCTTTTGGAACTTTGAAATTTTTAGAATTGCTTATAATACTTCTAAATAGGTTTTAAATGCGTTATGTTGTCAGGTTTAATTTGAATAAATAACTACATTTGTTCCAGGATTGAATTTTCAACAATTCACTATTTATTGATCTAAAAGAATTTATTCTTTACTTAAGTTTAATTAAAACATTTTCATAATGAAAAGCACAGACACTACTTCAGCGGACTACCCTCCCTTTAAAAATGAGGCCATCAACAAGTTGTATGAATTGATGTTTTGTGATAATCCACAATTTTTTAAAAATTCAACAGATGTAAACACAGCTTATCCCTGGAACATTTTATTATCTGAGCCCTTAAATACCACTGATCTTTTTAATATTACCCAAGATTCGACTTTGGAAAGCCGAATAAAACTGTTAGCCTACTATCTATTGAGAAAACAAGGAGAAAAGATCCAAACTAAAGAGCTTTTAGGAGTCGTCATTGAAGTTGCTCTGGAGGAAGGACTTGATGTACTGGCTGCCTACCAAGACGGCACAGCGCGCTACATTAATTATTCAGAAAAAGTAATCTTGTTGGAAGCCGCTCAGGAACAATCCAACCAGTTAATTCAAAATTTATTCGATAAAAGCCATCAGGTAATTAAGCAAATTGGTCCCTGGAATCAGGATCGATTGCCTTATCCTGATACCGGTCAGGCGCGTTTAAGCTTTCTGGTTTCAGATGGACTTTATTTTGGTCAAGGACCTATCAATCAGCTATTTCAAGATCCCATGGGAGGTCCTGTATTGGAATCTGCGAGTCAATTGATGAGTTATTTAATCGAATTGAATGAAGCTAGTACAAATTGAAATCAAACTTTTATTAGCACATTCAAACAATATTCAGGGATCATCGTGACTCGTCGTAAATTAAGACCAGAATCCATTTGTTTCTTTATGCCATTCACAAAGACAGGATCCCGTTTCACAAAAACAGCAACCACAAACCAGGTTCGTTTTAAAAATGCTACCCCCTAAGCAAATAGGCTGCTGTTTGCAAGACTTTGATTCCATCTGTATTGATGGGGTTTCTACAATTGTTTGTGTTTCCATGTCGATTCTGGTTTAATAGCATTAAATGTCTTATTTCAAATTTACTACAAAAAAAATTTGGTTTGAATTTAATTATTAAATAATTAAATAGGCTGTCAGAATGTACAAATTGCTTTTATTTGCTTAATAATATGTCGAATTATTAAAAAATGGAAGACACTTATTCTATACGATTCATTTCTCCTGAGCAAGATGCAGCAGCATGCTTAAAGGTATATGAGCCTTATGTTTTATATACTCCAATTACCTTTGATTATAAAGTCCCTGAGCTAAATGAATTTCAAAGTAAAATTCTCGATACAATTTATGAATATCCCTGGTTGGTTTGCTTAAAAAACGATCAAATCGAAGGCTATGCTTATGCCAGTCGGCATCGGTATAAAACGGCCTATCAGTGGTCCGCTGAATCTACCATTTATATAACCGAATCTCTACAAGGTAAAGGAATTGGGTCTATACTTTATGAAACTCTGTTATCCATTCTTAAAATTCAAGGGTTCTTTAATGTATACGCTGGAGTGACCGTTCCAAATAAGAAAAGTGAATTACTTCACATCAAAATGGGGTTTGAAGAAATAGGTATTTTTAAAAATATAGGCTTTAAATCAGGAACCTGGCATGATGTCAAATGGTTTCAAAAAACCCTTCAGGATTATATAATAAACCCAACATTACCCCTTAAATTGGAAGAATTGAAACACTCAAATGAATTTCACGCTATTTTATCAGCAGCCAATAATAAATTAAATAATTCTTAAAATAATTAATCAAAAATCTTGTTATAATCTAATAAAAAAATTCAACAATGAACCTTGCTCATGTCCATTTACTCATTACACATTTACCTTTATTTGGTTCCATCTTAGGCGCGATCGTCTTAGCCTATGGCCTTTACACCAAAAGTACGCATACGATTTCTGCATCTTATCTGGTTTTAATCATATCTGCACTTGGTGTAGGCATTTCTTATTTTACCGGAGAATCTGCTGAAGAATTGGTTGAACAAATACCCGGCGTGTCAAAGAAACGAATCCATGAACATGAAGAAGCTGCTTTGTTTGGGCTCATTAGTTTAATTGTGGTAGGGCTAAATTCCATTCTTGGTTTAATATTTAATTTTAAAAACTCAGAAAAAGCGCGATTGATTGCAAAAATAGCATTGATATGTTCCTTATTCAGTTTTTCAGTGATGGCTCGGGTGGGATATCTAGGTGGTCAAATCAGACATACCGAAATTTATGAATCAGCCACAACGCCAAGTAATGGGGAACATCAATCCAATGACCGGGAATAGACTTAAATTCTTATAAATTAAATTCTACACATTAGGCATCCTGGCATGCGTATTTACAAATTACAGCGTACCGGATTTTACATAACGCTTAGATTCCTTTATGAAATAATCCTGAGCGCACAAAACAATTGCCGGTGAACCGCCTTCTGCATTTAAAACCTAACTCGGCCTATTATTTTTTCATTACAGGCATCTTTCTAACAATTATTTCACCTTTCACTTTTTCCGAAGGCATCTTTATGGATGGCCTGTTTTATTCAAGTATTGCAAGAAATTTGTCAAATGGAGTCGGTACTTTTTGGCAAACTCATTTCTCCAATACCTTGTTTCCTAGATTTTATGAACATCCTCCACTTGCGTTAGGCATTCAATCTTTATTTTTTAAAATTATAGGAGCAAGTCATTATACTGAAAAAATCTATTCATTATGTTGCATTATCCTAACCGGCTTTATCATCTGCCGAATCTGGTTGCTCATGGCATTACGACATGCATGGATTCCCTTGTGTTTGTGGCTTTCCGTTCCATTAGTTCAATGGTCCAGTTCAAATAACCTCCTGGAAAATACAGTAAGCATTTTTACCTGCCTGAGTGTGTATTTCTATTTAAAAGCTTTTAACCGTTCATCCAAAATGTACTTTCTGACCTCAGGGAGCATGCTATTTCTTGCATTTTTATCCAAAGGATTTGTAGGATTCTTTCCTTTAGTCTTTCCATTTTTCTTTAATCTCTTTTCAAGAGATTTTAGTTTTTCACGTTTCACCAAACAGACTTTGCTGATGTGTTTAGGCATTGCAGTCCCCCTATTTCTGCTAATTTCATTCAACCAACAGGCCTCGGTTTCTTTGTATACTTATTTGAATGTACAGGTATTAAAAAGTATCTATTTTGTCCAAACAGTTGATTCCAGATGGTATTTAATCCAACGATGTATTTTTGAACTAATACCAGCATTCATACTATGCGCTATTACAGTTTTTATATACAAAAAACAAAATTTGGATATAAAACTTAATTGGAACAAAGCCTTCCCTTTCATACTTGTCGCAGCATCAGCAGTCTTTCCCATGATGATTAGTTTAAAACAAAGTGGATTTTACATCCTTCCCAGTTTTCCATTCTTTGCCTTGGGAATTGGAATCCTAATTTATCCAATTGTAAATTTTTTAATTTTAAGAATAAAAACACATTCATTTTCTTTTAAAGTGTTCACATCTATCAGTCTGCTTGCTTTTTGTTTGGGTCTTTCATTGTCCATCTCTAATGTACATGCCGTGAGCAGAGATGCAGCATTGTTGCATGATATTCATAGTATTGGAAATTATCTGGATGATGGCAGCACGATTGGAATTTCTAAAAATCTTTGGACTGATTGGAGTCTGCATGGATATTTTATTCGCTATAAAAACATCAGTTTGGATACATCCTCTAATATCAAGACTCAATATTTTCTCACTAATTTAATGGATCAGGGAAATGAGCTAAATTCTCATTTGGAGCCCATTTTACAAGCGACCCAGAAATATCAATTTTATGAAGTCTGTATTATAAAATAGTTGAATGAAAATTGGTATCTTTAAACTTGAAGATTGAATAAATGCGATTGATTATCCTGTTTTTATTACTTTGTCTTTCCCATCTCAAAGGACAGGATGCGGTATTAAAAAATGCGATGCGTCCTATCAATAATATTGGATTAAATATTGGGGAAGGATCAGCAATTGCTCTTATCTATGAACGTATAAAAGACCTGGACGGGAAATCATTTCTAGCAGGAAAAATTGGAATTGGCTATAATGAAGAATTTAAAATTTGTGTTTTTGGACCTTGTTCAAGTGCTAAACAGTTTACCATCTTTCCTACTTCAGTAAGTGCAAATTTAGGCAATTCAAAAAATTATCTTGAATTAGGATTAGGGCATATATATGTATCAGGAAAAACCAATAGACCTTCTGCATTCTATATCCTTGGCGGCTATAGATTCCAACCACTAGATCGTAACAAATTCAACTTTAGAGTCTATTTTAGTATCCCTTTTTCTGGATATGATAATCTTGAACTACTCTTCCTTCCAATAGGTTTTAGTGTTGGTCTTTGTCTTTGATCAAGCCTATTGGCTATTGCGAAACTTGGCTTATATCGATATCCTAAAATAATAACAAAACAAACTGATTACCAAAATACTGATCAGGTTTAATACAAAACCTGCTTTCATCATTTCTTTTAGTGGAATTTTTCCACTTGAATACGCAATTGCATTTGGAGGGGTACCCATAGGCAACATACCGGCGCAACTAGCAGCCAAAGTCATCGGCAAACAAACAATAATTGGTGAAATGCCCATCGCGATTGAAATCGAACTTAAAATGGGTACCATCACAATGACTTGGGCAATATTGCTCATTATTTCACTCAAAAAAATTGAAATAGAAGCAACGAGTAAAATGAGCAAGAACAAATGTTGGGGTGCATAGATAGCAATTCCTTCCCCAATCAGTTTCATGAGACCGGAAGATTCCATGGATTTAGCCAATGCCAATCCGCCACCAAACATTAACAAAATTCCCCAGGCCATTTTATGGGTATCATTCCATTCCAACAAACGGGAACTTTGAGAATCAATATTTTCAATTTCTAAATCAATTGCATCCTCTGGCTTTACTTTTTTAATGCCTGAAGGAACCACAAAAAGAGCAAATGCACCCGCTAAGGCAATTTGTGCATCATTTATTGGCAAACCTGTAAATCGAACCAATAAATCTTTTGTAATCCATAAAGATGCAGTAGCCAAAAAGATATAAAGGACATATCGTTCAGGTTTTGACCAGTTCTTTAGTTTGAGAAATTCCGAATCAATAAATGCTTTGGTTGCTTCATCTTTATCCATTTTGTTTATAAATAAAACACGGGTAAACACCCAATACAACAAAGCAAGTATAATTAAAGCAAGAGGAAAACAAACTACAAACCAATCCGAAAAACTGATATTTAAATGATATTCTTCATTCATAAATCCTAACAAAGCAATGTTTGGAGGAGTACCTATAATCGTTGCCAGGCCACCAATATTTGATGCATAGGCTATACTTAATAATACAGAAGTTGAGAATTTTTTAAATCCAGTTCCTTTGAAATTTGAACCCATAACATTTAATACCGACAATGCAATAGGAAACATCATCATGGTAGTAGCCGTGTTGCTTAGCCACATGCTGATTAAAAAACTGGAAGCCATAAAACCAAGTAAAATGTGATTTCCCTTTCCACCCGACTTTTTCAAAATACTCAATGCAATCCGTTGGTGCAAATTCCATTTCTCAATTGCGAGTGCAATAAAAAAGCCACCCATAAATAAAAAAATAATTGGATCCGCATAATTCCTGGCTGTTTCAGTTAAACTTTCAACACCCCACAAAGGAAATATTATCAGAGGCAATAAGGCAACAATTGGCATAGGGATCAATTCCAAAATCCACATGGAGATCATAACCAATCCGGCACTTAATACTTTTAATGCTCCTGGTTGCAATTCAAAAGGATTGAACAAATAATGCAACAGAAGCAATAGCAAGATCAAATAAAAATACAAATCAATACGAATCGCCTTCATGTGGTAAATATAAGGAATAATAGAGGCTATAGACTATAGACTCTAGACTTTACATTAATCGCAAAATAACGAATCAATTAATAATTCGTCCCGCGAGTACGCGGGATGTCCGCTCCGCTCCCATAATTTGTAATTCGAAATTCGTAATTGCTATTACTTGACT
Source organism: Saprospiraceae bacterium (assembly GCA_016714025.1). NCBI lineage: Bacteria > Pseudomonadati > Bacteroidota > Saprospiria > Saprospirales > Saprospiraceae > Saprospiraceae bacterium. The sequence goes on from JADJOB010000001.1 coordinate 695,652, forward strand.
TTCATCATTGACTTCACCTGTTGTAATACACCATTTTGAAGTCTGACATAATAGATTCCAGCAGCTGCATCTTCAAGATCACAATCCAGCGTATATTTTCCTGATTGCATATCTTGATCTAAAAGGGTTTTTATAACAGAACCTTCGTTGTTGATGATTTGAATTTGCGTATGGCCACCCTTCGTTTCAAATTTTATTTTAGTAGATTGAACGAATGGATTCGGATATGCATATACAAGGTTTTCACCCAATCGATTGTTTTGATCATGAACAGAAGTTGGTATGCAATTGCCTGGATCGAGGATAGGTAGTTTTTGATAATTGCGCAATAAAATTTGTTGAAGATCCGGATCTGGTACACAGAACCAATCACTTAATATGGATGCATACACTGAGCGAAAATCGTATTGCATTGGTAAATTGGATCCAACGGTAGATTTTGGATCAATAATTGGATTTGCACCAACCACGCCTCCAACTACTTTTTTACCAAACACAAACATTGGTTGCGCAGCTCCATGGTCTGTGCCACCGGAAGCATTGGATATGATTCGTCTTCCAAATTCTGAAAAAGTCATTCCGATTACACGGTCTTCCAGTCCTAATAATTTAATATCATTCATAAATGCACCTACCGCATCTGACAAGCCTTTTAATAAATTAGCATGTGCGCCTGTAGTGTGGTCTGCAGCTGTAACTTGTCCGGCGTGTGTATCGTATCCTCCTGTACTTAGCCAGAATATTCTCGTTTTAATTCCACCAGAAATTAATTTAGCTACGATAGACAATTGTTGCCCCAAGGTGTAACCTAATTCCGTATTGGTTTTTGGATAGAGTGTTGATAAATTGGTTCCTTTATCCGCAGAATTTTTAACCGAATCTCCAAATTTATCAGTTTGTCTTTGCACTTCGCGAACATAGGCCAATTCTTTTCCCATGTAATTTCCTGGAGCTGGATCCTGAAATAAACTGCCATTTAAATTTAATGGATCATTTGTATTTGAAATAGAAATTGCCATTGGAACGCCCTGATTCTGCAATCCTAAAACAATATTTCCACCAACACGGATTGATAATGGGTCCGGCATTACTGTATTGGGAAAGCCCACCGGATAATTTGGGTATTCATAAGCGAGGTATCGACCCGCCCAACCGGAGTTAAGGTATTCTGTTGAATCAGCACCTGTCATCCAGATATCTGTTGCACGAAAATGTGAGTAACTAAATTTAGGATACCCAACACTCTGTATGACAGCCATTTTTCCTTCATTGTACATATCGTAAAAACGATTCATGGCCGGATGTAATCCAGTTGCATTATTCGTTCCTCCTAATTTTAAAACCTTATCTTCCGGTAATAATATATTTTGGCGAATGGTAGCTTGTGCTAAAGAAGCATATTGGTCTAATGGGATCACCATGTTTAATCCATCGTTACCACCATTCAATTGAATAATAACTAAAACCCGATCGGTATCACCCAAAGCATTGGTCAATGCTGACAATAGTGGACTTGCACCATGAGCTGTAACAGTCATACCTCCAACTGCAACCGGAACAGATTGTATAAATGATCTTCTTTTCATATAATTTTAATTAAAAGAGATTAATGGAATTAACAAATATGGAATTCTGCTGCTGACATTAAGTACACAAACAGATCCTGTAACATTTGTGGAACCTTTTTTGATTCAGGATCCGTAGTACTTGGATTTGCGATGTAAACATCCCAGGCATCAGTCCAATAATAATCTGTTGATTGCCCCAATAACAGATAATTGGTTTTCAACTGGTCTTTGGTTGATTGTGACAGCGGAGGGCCAAACATTAATTCAACCGCTTCCCGAATCAATTCGTTTGGATCGGATGGATTATCAAACTGTTTAACAAAATCAACAAAATTCATTTTATTTAAAAAGCCAGATTTACCATCATAGGTATTTGCAACTTTAAGCGAAAAATTTGATCTGCCGATAGCTTCATATGCTCCTTTACGGAATGGATACGTTGCAGTATCAATCCAGATTTCGTGGAAAGAAGGCGTTTGATAATAGGCCGCCCAGCCGGCAACATTCGGTGGGTCATTGACATCCTGGCCGGCATTGACATTATACGTTCTGAATATATTCCACATATAATATTGTGCTTCGAGGTTCGTATAATCCTTTGAAGGGTCTGCGCTTTGTCTTGGAATTGGAAAATCAAACGTACGGGCCATTCCAATATGAAAATCTGCCGGACTTTTAATCATGCAACCACGATGCTCTGACTTGAAAAAATAATCAGAACCGAATAAGGCTTTTAGCACAATTTGCATTTGATCTGGATGATCCACATTTTGTCTAAATAATTCAGCTAATGGTTCAATGACTTCAGATTCAATTTCAGGAGTGATTTCATAGTAAACAAAATAATTCCATAACCTTCTGCAGATGTATTTTGATAATTCATCTGTTGCGAATATCATCTCAATTAACTGTTCTATTTCATCAAAGGCTCTTCGCTCTTCAATCGTTGTAAAAGGAGCCGGGTCAATAATTGCAGTATTTGATTGTATTACTGTGTTGTTATAAAAGGCTGAAAAAGTCTTCGGATTTAAATCGTGCTTGTCTTTATTGAATGCTTTACGTGGAATCACATTGGTGGTTACATTAGCAATCTTTTCATTATAAATTACATACCAACCTGTCAATACTTTTGCCGCAGCTTTTACATCCTCTTCCGTATATCCTGAGCCAGGTCCTTTTCCAATACAAAATAACTCCTGCAATTCTCTACCATAATTTTCATCAGGAGCTGTTTTAGTGTTGCGCTCTCCATTTAAATATCGGAGCATTCCTGCGTCCAATGTGATTTCTTTAATCAATTTCTTGTAATTACCCATTGCATACTTGCGATACAAACTTTGGGTATTGTACATGGCGTGAGCGTTTTCTACCACTGCATCTTCTGTTACCAGCAATGTCTGATAAAACATGATCATTTTTTCATACACTGAACGGTCTTGATGTAACTGCAAACCAGTCATCCATTGTTTAAGGCTATTTCTTCTACTTCCTGATGGATTTGCAGGTTGTGAAGCTTGCGCCGGCGTGTCAACCCAGGTTTTACCAAATGGAACTAAAGTGTCTAAATTATCTTTGGTTGGATCCACATTATTGTAATAAGCTCTCAATGGAGGATCCGGAGCTTTGGGGGTTGTAGGAACCAACACTTGTAAAACTTCATCCAAATTTTTAGTTTTGAAGAAATTTAGGTCCGATTTTTTGACCCCAAACATGGTTCTTCTAAGTAGGTGAATTAATTCGGGCTTACCAAAAGGCCCAGAAAAAGGTTTTATGCTTCCCATAACTTGGATTTTTTGTAAAAGTACATAATATTAACAATGCATTAAAGTATGATACGGACAAATTACGGTCCTGGTTGCCCTTTAAAACACAATTAAGTTTATCAGGACGATTATCTTTGCCCTTTAATTTATTAAAACCTCATTATGTCTTATTTATTTACCTCTGAATCTGTATCTGAAGGCCATCCGGATAAAATAGCTGATCAAATATCCGATGCACTCATAGACCATTTTTTAGCTTATGATAAAGACTCAAAAGTTGCTTGTGAAACGCTGGTTACTACAGGGCAGGTTGTTTTAGCCGGTGAGGTTAAATCAAAAGCCTATTTGGATGTTCAGGAAATCGCCCGGGAAGTCATCCGCAAAATTGGATACACCCGTTCTGAATACATGTTTGAAGCCAACAGTTGCGGTGTTTTTTCAGCAATTCACGAGCAATCTGCGGACATAAACCGGGGTGTGGATCGGAAAGTAAAGCTTCAAAGTTTTGAAGCAAAAGCAAAAGCCCAGGGTGCCGGAGATCAAGGGATGATGTTTGGTTTTGCAAGCAATGAAACCGATAATTATATGCCACTCGCATTGAGTCTGGCCCACCTACTTTTAGAAGAATTAGCAAAAATCAGAAAAGAAGGCCGGGTTATGACTTATTTGAGACCCGATGCCAAAAGTCAGGTTACCATTGAATATGGTGACAACAATAAACCAATCCGAATTGATACCATCGTAATATCTACCCAACACGATGAATTTATTCATGGCGGAAGGGCGTCAAAAAATCAGGAAAAAGCCGATGCTCAAATGTTGGATCAAATTAAAAATGATGTAATCAACATTTTAATCCCGCGTGTAAAAAGAAAATTACCCGCTCACATAAAAAAGTTATTCAACAATGATATCACCTATCATGTGAATCCAACCGGTAAATTTGTTATCGGAGGTCCACACGGAGATACCGGATTGACCGGTCGTAAAATAATTGTTGACACCTACGGTGGAAAAGGGGCTCATGGCGGTGGTGCATTTAGTGGGAAGGATCCATCCAAAGTGGACCGTTCTGCAGCTTATGCGACGCGCCATATCGCTAAAAACATGGTTGCTGCGGGACTTTGTGACGAAGTACTTGTGCAAGTATCGTATGCAATTGGGGTTGCTAAACCTTGCAATGTGTTTGTTGATACCAAAGGCACTGCTAAAGTAAAATTGACAGATGGTCAAATCGCCAAAAAAATTGAAAAACTCTTTGATATGCGTCCTTATGCTATCGAACAACGTTTGAAATTAAGATCGCCCATGTATTCTGAAACTGCTTCATACGGTCATATGGGACGAACCAATGAAACCGTGACGAAAACCTTTAATGCAGGCAAACCCAATGAAAAAACCATGCAGGTAGAATTATTTACCTGGGAAAAACTGGATTATGTTTCAAAAATCCGCAAGGAATTTGGAATAAAAAAATAAAGACATCGCATCATCGATACCAACTAAATGCTTTGGGTCGTAATTGCTGAAAATGAATTAATTTTCCAGTAATTTAAGAATTGCAGTCTTTGGCCCGAAATAAAATTAAACAACAAGTTTGCGCTAATTGTGGCCATTATTTTGGTCAGGATGAAAACTTTTGTCCAAAATGTGGGCAAGAAAACCACACCCCCAATCAACCCATCAAGCACTATCTCGTAGAATTGGTTGAAGCTTTACTACACCTGGATTCCAAGTTTTTTCATACGATATGGGTTATCCTCAGATATCCCGGCTTGATTACCAAAGAATACAATGAAAATAAACGGGCACGCTACATGCCTCCAATCCGATTGTATGTGTTTGTGAGTTTGGTGTTTTTTGTCAGTCTGCAGGCACCTCATGTTTATGATAAAAGCAACCAGAAAGAACTTGAAAAGCAAGAGTTGGATGAATATTTTGAAGATTCAAAAAGAGAATTACAAATTTATCTGGACTCATTAAACAGTGCTTACTTAAACTATCGTTCAGATTCCCTGCTCTTAAGTAAACAATCTATTTCAATAGATGATTCCCTGGCTAAAACAGGGCAAATGCATTGGAGCTTAGTTGATTCGATTAGATTGAAACTGGATTCTATAGAGCAGAAACATATTGAATTTAAAAATCATCCGGTAAGTATGGACTCGTTGTACAAAATATTACAAAACGAACAGGATTCTGTAAACATAAATATTGGAAACATTAAATTTGATTTAACCAGAAGTGAATTTAATAAATTAAAATCAGGATCCGATGAATTAATTGATTCATTTATTCTCAGTAAAAACCAACAACCAAATTATTTTAACCGTATTACAGTAAAACAAACGCTAAAATTGGCCAATGGTGGTGAGGACTATGTACATCGCATGACCGAAAAAATAATAAAATTTTCTTCCGGTTCTTTTTTCTTTTTAATGCCCATTTTTGGTTTTTTATTGTACTTATTTTATATTCGTAGAAAGCGAAATTATTATGAATACCTTATATTTTCCTTACACTTACACATTGTTGTGTTTTTGGTATTGGGAATCCTTTTCTTGATTAATATTTTTATCGAACTTGAGTACTATTACTTTTTAATTGGTATTGCATTATTATACTTCTACCTCGTGAAAGCACTCCGGTTAAATTACGATCAAAGCAGATTGCGCACTTTCTTTAAATCGTTACTCTTAATGTTTATATACAGTATCTTTTTATTATTAGCACTTGTTATAACAGTCATACTTGGATTTTTTACGGTATAATTTAAATTAATTATTACAAAATATTCTCATGCTCCAACACATTGAACATATAGGCATCGCAGTAAAAAATTTAGCTGCTGCAACAGACCTTTATGAAAAATTACTCGATCAAAAAGCATATAAAACTGAAAGCGTTTTATCTGAACAGGTAGTAACCGCATTTTTTAAAACGGGTATCAATAAAATAGAATTACTGGAAGCCAGCCATCCAGACAGTGCCATTGCAAAATTTATTGAAAAAAGAGGGGAAGGCATCCATCACATTGCATTTGCAGTAGATGACATTTACAGCGAAATGACCCGACTCCAACAAGCAGGATTCGTGCTGTTAAACGATCAACCCAAAAGAGGAGCAGATAACAAACTGGTTTGTTTTGTGCATCCGAAATCAAGCCACGGTGTTTTAATTGAACTCTGCCAGGAAATACCCCCAGATGAGTCCATTTGAAATTACCTATGCGATCGTCGGCGGATTTATTGCAGGCTGTGTAAATACTCTGGCTGGAAATGGTTCTGTAATCACCCTTGGTTTTTTAACTGAAATACTTGGAATTCCTGTAAATCTTGCAAATGGAACCAACCGAGTAGGAATCGTAATTCAAGGATTAAGCAGCTTGCCATCCTTTCATAAAGCAAATCGACTTCCACTGGAGAGTTCCTGGAAATTCTTACTCTGGGGTGTTGGTGGTGCCATTATAGGAACATTTTCAGCAATTTACCTGCCTCCGAATTCTTTCTATACAGTATATAAATTTTTGATGCTGGCTTTGTTTGTGTTTATGATTTTTCGTGGAAAAAAAGCCTGGAAAAATGACATCGAAACCAATTACTTGTCTCCATGGATTTATAATTTGGTGTTTTTATGCTTTGGATTTTATGGCGGATTTATACAAATGGGGATGGGAATTTTTCTTTTAGCCTTTATGATGGTATTTATGAAATACAATATTCTGGAAGCCAATGCACTTAAAATTATAATGGTCTCTGGCTATACCCTGATTGCACTTGTTATATTTCATTTTTATGGAATGGTAAATTGGACCATCGGACTAACCATTGCAATAGGACAAGGATTGGGAGGTTGGATGACTGCTCATTATGCAAATAAAATACCCAATGCAGAAACATGGGCGTATCGTTTTTTATACTTTATTATGGCAATAACTTTGTTAAAATTGTTTGGACTGTTAAATTTTAAATCATTACTAAATATCTAATTTTTTAAAATTAGTTTTTGATATAAATATTTATATGAAAATTTAAATTCAATCATACGATCGATGACGCAACATTTAAAAAACAATCCTTCCTTTGAGTTTGCATACCAAAAACTCAATGATAAGCAAAAGCAAGCAGTCGATAATCTGGAAGGTCCTTTATTGGTAATTGCAGGTCCCGGAACTGGCAAAACCCAAATTCTTGCTATTCGTATCGGTAATATTCTACTCAAAACTGATCTTAATCCAAGAAATATCTTATGTCTTACATTTACGGATTCCGGTGCAATCAATATGCGGGACCGTTTATTGGAATTTATCGGCCCTACAGCCTATGAAATTGCCATCCACACGTTTCATTCATTCTGTAATATGGTTATCCGGGAAAATCCGGAAAGCTTTGAGCAGTACAGCAGTTATGAGGTTATTTCTGACTTAGAAAAAAATCAACTGATATTAAAAATTTTAGATGATTTGGATCGAAGCCATTTATTCTACCGCTACAACAGATATTATCAACGCGAGTTATTTGCATTGCCCCAGTTATTTGATAAAATTAAAAAAGAAAACTGGAATCCAGATCAAATGCAGCTTGACATTGATTTGTTTTTGGAAAAAGAAAAAGACAATCCTGTCTATATCTATAAAAGAAGTTCAGGATCTTATAAACCTGGAGATTTTAAGCAAGCAGCCTACGACAAAGAGAAAGCAAAATTAGACAAAACCAAGGCTGCCATTTCGCTCTACTCAAAATATCAGGATGCACTCGACAAACTAGAACGCTATGAGTTTGAAGACATGATCCGTTGGGTACTCACTAAATTCCAAACAGACGATCTGTTATTAGCAAAATATCAGGAGCTGTATCAATATATCTTAGTTGATGAATTTCAAGATACCAATGGAGCCCAAAATCAAGTCCTGGGTCAATTGCTATCGTATTTTGACACACCCAATGTGTTTGCGGTTGGTGATGATGATCAAGCCATTTATCGATTCCAGGGAGCAAATGTTGAAAATATGATTGCCTTTGACCGCTTGTATGCTCCATCAAAAATCGTATTGACAGAAAACTATCGTTCTTCACAACTAATTTTAAATGCTGCTGATGCGGTAATAAATAACAATACCGAGCGAATGGTAAACTTGGATGCTGCGTTAAGCAAAAACTTAATTGCATCCGGAAATTCAAAGAGTTATACTGCTTTACCGCATTTTAATGAATTTGAATTTGAAGAACATGAAATCCTTCATATATGTCAAACAGTCAAATCATTATTAGATCAACAAATTCCAGGAAATCAAATCGCCATTCTGTTTCTAAAAAATGCAGATGCAGAACCGTTTATCAAATGGTTTGAAATCAATAAAATTCCCTATCAAACCAGCAAGCAAATCAATGTACTCCATGAACCGCTCATTAGACATCTAATTAACATCCTGAATTTTATTTGTCATGAATTTCAAGATCCGTTTCAAAACGATGATCTGCTCTATAAAATCCTCCACGCACCCTTTATTTCAATCACTTCAGACAATATTTCAAAATTAGCCTGGTACTTACAAGAAAAAAGAAGCGAAATAAAAGAAGATCCATTGAAGGAAATCCATTTGTCGCTTATTGAACTTTTAGGCAACGAAGTAGAACTTAAAAAATCTGGAATTAAAGATTCAATTGCGATTCTCGAATTTGCCCACAAAATTCAAGAATTGAAAAAATCAGTTTTGGATTTAAGTCCACAAACCGCTCTGGAAAGAATATTACAAGATTTTAATGTGTTGCCCTATCTTTTGAGCAGTGTTGATAAAATTCAATACCTTCAAATTCTCAATACCTTTTTCGAATTTCTTAAATCAGAAACACAAAAACATCCTGAATCAAGTTTATCTGATTTTACCAATTTGCTGCATGAATATATTTCAAATAATATCAGTCTTCCTCTAAATCAATTTATTGGCAGTCGTCAGGGAGTAGTATTGTCAACCATATATAAAGCCAAAGGATTGGAATATGAGCATGTGTTCATGATTCACAATTCACAAGAATACTGGAGTCCATCCCGCCAAAGCGGATTTAAACTCATTGAGGGTTATATTAATGAAAAAATTGATTCAGAAGAAGATCGTCGAAGACTTTTTTATGTAGGAGTTACCCGGGCAAAATTGCATTTGTATTTAAGTTATTATAAATTTAAAAGTAAAGAGAAGAAACAAAATACGCTGTCCAAATTTGTAACCGAGATGATCCATAAGGATACTATAACTTCTCAAAAAGTACAAATTGATGAATCGGACTTATTGGACAAAATGGTTATTGACATGAGTCCGATGAAAAAAGACTACAAACTATTGGAAGATCAAATGTTTGAACGTTTTATTCATAAATTCAGACTTAACCCAACTGCTTTATCTAAATACCTGGATTGTCCTCTTGCTTTTTATTATGAAAAAGTATTACAAATACCAAGTGCACGTACTCCTTCACTCGGATTTGGAAATGCAGTTCATACTGCACTTGAATATTATATGAATAACCGAGTCTTACTTAAACAAGGAAAATTTGATGCAGTAATAAAATATTTTGAAAAAGGGATGGAAAAATTTAGATCCCACTTTACAACACTTGAATATCAAAATTATCTTGAAGAAGGTAAAAGCGTATTGCCCAAATTTATTGCATATCATGCTCCGACTTGGTTGAATTCAATAGATTTTAAAACAGAATTTAAAATTCCCACTGAATTTCAGGGCGTTCCATTATCTGGTAAATTGGATCGAATTGATTGGATCCCTTCAGGAATTCGCGTAATGGATTACAAAACAGGCAAACCAAATAAAAACAGAGTCAAAATACCATCTGAAAAAAATCCTCATGGTTCGGATTATTGGCAGCAACTTGTCTTTTATGCCATTTTGCTCAAAAATTATTCTCAGACTGCAACTGCATCATGTACCTCAACCTTATACTTTGTAATGCCCGATGCGCAAGATAAATTTCAACATATTGAAATTAATCCTACAACTGAGGATCTTGAATTTTTAGGAAATTTAATAAAAACCAGTTATACAAAAATCCTTAACCGGGAATTTACACCGGGTTGTGGAAAAGACGATTGTGAATGGTGCAATTATGTAAATGCTGGTAAGATCTTTCAATTTTCAGTGCCGGAAGAAGATGATCCGGACAGTGAAGATTAAAAATAAATTATTTTTAAGAAGGCAAGTCAAGAAAAAATCAATATTTTATTAGGCCTCGGTTTCAATAGGCTTTATGCAGATTCCACCATTTGCTGTTGATATCACGAAACGCAACGACCCCGCGTCCTGATTTAAAATAGAACACCGCTGTATCTCTATACTTGAATTCAAATACATTTTGATAAGTAGAATCAAGAATTTTAATTTGAGGTATCAGAGCAAAACGCTGAACACGTGATTTTAATGAGTCACTAAAATTTCCGGAATTACCGCGATCGGAAGCAACGAATTCAGTAGTTGCAACGCCGGAACTGATGCTTGGATTCGTTCGGTGAACAGTAAGTTTTAATTCGTCATAAAGTACCGGATTGGCTGGAGTTGAATTTCTCGAAAGAAAATCTTCGTTGATATTCAAATTTCCAATGATTCTGAATTTCCGAGCAGTATCGGTATCAAAATAGTCTGCTGTACGATGTTCAGATAAATAATATTTATCTGACCTGAGTTCATCTTCAATACATATATTTTCAACAACAGTCCAACTGCTGTCAAAAACCAAACCTTGTGGATTAATTAATAAAGCAGTGTCCAAGGCTGCACTGTCAAAAAACATTAAATAATGGATGCTTTCATAGGGTAAAAAAGGTCTTGACTCCTGGTTTAGTGAAAGCCTTCCCAATAGTTGATTTGGCGGACAGTCTTCGTTTGAATTGCAAGCAATTGCCAGGATTAGAATCAGGCAACTTAAAAGTAGGAAAACTGATTTTGAAGCGCGTCGGATCATACATTAAATTCTAAGTAAAACATCTCAAAAGGCAAGATTAAGCTGAACGAAAGGCAAAAATACAGTAATTACTAGATCATGTCAATTTCAGTATTGTCCCCAATATTAAAACTCTGGGTACGCCCTTTTATAACAGCATCATTGCCAATGATGGAATGCTGTAATACAACGTCATCCAGACTGGTAAAATTGCCAATGATCGCATCTTTCAGGATACTATTATTTACCAGACTGTTATCTCCTATAGAGACATTTGGGCCTATTATCGAATGATTAATTTTACAATTTTGCCCAATACTTACTGGAGGAATTAAAATTGAACCTGGAACGTTTAAATCAAGTGATTTAGACCTTCGGCTCAGCATGGTAGCATTAGTTGACAAAAGAATTTCTTTTTTACCACAGTCGTACCAGTTTTTAACCTCCATAATTTCAAAACGGCTGTTGTTTTCAAGCATGCACATTAATCCATCGGTAAGGTGAAAGGCACCCTTTGTTTTTCTGCCGGTTTTAATATTTGTTTCCAGACAATGGATCAGTTTTGGCCATTCTTTGACCAGGTACAAACCAACGATTGCCAGATTTGAAACAGGTATTTGTGGTTTTTCAACCATTCTGCAGACAATTCCTTGTTCATCGAGTTCAACAACTCCAAACTCTCGCGGATCCTGAACTTTCCGTACGGCAAGTGTATTAAATTTAGAATGCATGAACACCTGGATGTCTATGTCCAAAATGGTATCTCCTAATTGGATCAAAACCTCTTGATCGTCTTTTATAAATTCACCACACAGATAAATTGCCTGGCCCAAACCTTCGCGTTCAGACTGGATCACGTATTGTTTTTTGATTTTTGGGTATGAGTCCTCTAGAAATTCTTTGATTTTCTCGCCCAAATACCCCAAAATGAACACATATTCCTCGATGCCCGACTCTACCAACTGGTCCAGGATATACCCGATAATTGGCTTACCTGCCACCGGAATCAAGGGTTTCGGCTGGGTATAAGTAAGCGGTCGGAGCTTAGTTCCTGCTCCGGCAACCGGTATAATGGCTTTCATAGAATGGTATTCATGCAAAAAACAGGCCGAATTGTTTGAACGAATGATTAAAATCTCCGTGAAGGACCCAATGGTTGGAGTTGGAATTTAATGGGACGGGGTTCTGCCCTGATTTATGCTATATTTACTAGTAAATCAATCTATATGCTCAATCGATTTCAGTTGATGATCCCGTTGTTATTTTTCCAGACTTACTTCACATTGATGCAGGCTCAAGATATCAATTGGACTACAGATCAAAAAATTCTTACCGGTGGATCCGGATCAAACATTCGTCCTAGAATTTTAGCACTTGATGCACAACATGGTATAATTGTTTGGGGAAATGATCGCAGTCAAAGCATTCATTATGCTATTTGGGAAGGTGACTCGCTAACCGGGATTCAAAATATAAATATGAAAATGTCTAAGGCTTTTATTACCAGTTGGGCCAGCACTGAAATTGCAGGAAAAAATCATGTGGTTTATCTTATTTACAAAGAAGATCCCGCAGAAACCGGTAACATTTATTTAGTTCGTTCATTTGATTTCGGTAAAAATTTCAGCGATCCGATACCGGTTGTAATTCCAAATGGGTTTTACAGCAGATTTCCAGGCATTGCCATTGATAAAGATTTACAACCGATCGTCAGTTACATGCGTTTTAAAACTGATTGGTCGCAACCAGAATATGTAAGTATCCGTTCTAAAGATTTTGGTGACAGTTTTAATGCATTTACAGAAGTAACCGACAAATCAATAGGTGAAGCCTGTGATTGTTGTCCGGTATCTATGGAGACAGAAGATGAAAACATTGTAGTATTTTATCGAAACAATCGAAACAACATTCGAAATATGACTGCCTCGATATCCAACAACAATGGAATTAGTTTTGACATCACGCATGAATTGGATACGGCAGATTGGTATTTACAATCTTGTCCAGCAACTGGTGGAGATGGATTTTTTAACGGAGATCAATTGCACAGTATCTGGTCTAGTGGCCGAACCGGAATCTCAAAAGTTTTTTATTCAAAATACAATTTGCTTTCCAATAAAATTGAAGGATTGCAAATCATGAATCATACCCAGGGAAGAAACTTCCAACAAAACTATCCCCGAATGGCTGGAAGGGCAGATACCGTTGGAATTGTATGGAATGAATTGGTAAATACCATGGATATATTTTTTAGTTATTTTATTGGAACGAAATCAAGTGATCTAATAACGCATGCCATCCGGATTAATAAAGACCTCAGTGGCACTCAAACTACTCCGGACATTGCTTTCCATTCTGGTAATTTTTATTTGTGCTGGCAAGATCAAAATGATAATTCAATTCGTTTTAAAAAAGGAAATGTGAATATTATAAGTTCAACGGAGTCTGATTTAAATAAATCAATTAAACTGTTAACTATCAAACAAGGATTACAAATTAATTCAGAGCAAGAAATTGATGTTTGCAGTATTTACAATCTGGAGGGAAGGCTTATACATGAATCCAAACAATTTCGTACTGTTGAAATTCCGCTTCCGAGTTCAGGAATCTATCTTATTAAAATTAAACAAGGCAAGGAGGAGTATTCGTTAAAATGGATTAGAACTTAAATAAGTGTTTGATTTTCACGAAGACGTAATGAATCACAACACATCTTACTTTCAACTAACAACTATCAACAATCAACTAATTAATTTCTCGTAGAGGAGAAGAGGAGAAAAGAAGCAAGGAAGCAAAGAAGCTAAAAAGCTAAGAAGTAAAGAAGTAAAGAAGTAAAGAAGCTAAAAAGCTAATAAGCATTTTCACACTGAGACGCAAAGAAATATATCTGCTCTTGCTATCAACTATCAACCAACAACTAACAACTAATATCCATTAGCCTGCCAGAGCAGCAGCGCCACCGACGATTTCAGAAAGTTCCTTAGTGATTGCTTCCTGGCGTGCTTTGTTGTAGTTTATTTTTAACTCTCCAAGCATTTCTTCAGCGTTTTCAGTCGCTTTATCCATTGCAGTCATTCGGGAGCCGTGTTCAGAAGCTTGTGTATCCAGGATGCATTTATATAATTGCGATTGCAAAATAGAAGGAATTAATTCTTCCAGCAATTGCTGTTGATCCGGTTCAAAAATATAATCCGCTTTTGTTGTGGTCGTACTCCCGGTCAATGAATCCAATTTTGCTACCGGCAAATACTGCTCGCGCTCTGGAAATTGTGTAGCGGCATTTTTAAAACGGCTATAATACAATTCAATTTGGTCAAAAGTGCCTTGATTAAAATCTATCATAAGGCGATCTGCAAGACGTGAAACCAATTCAAAATCTGTATTAGCATATAAATGCTGATATTCAGTAATAAAATGTGCGTTGGGAAAACGTCTTCTGTAATATTCAAATCCTTTTTTTCCAATACATAGAAAACTTACATTACCGGAAGCAAGCTGATTTGCATAATGTTCTTTCAAATAAGAATAACCTGCTTTCAATATATTTGAATTGAATGCACCGCAAAGTCCTCTATCGGATGTAACTACTACATACAAGACCTTGTTTTTATCTGTTGATTTACCAAAAGACAAACCTGAGCCGGCATCTCCGCCAGACATGATATGACTTAAAGTAACATTCAAGCGATTTGCGTAAGGTCTGAACTGTTGAATTGCTTGTTGTGCTCTTCTTAATTTAGCAGCAGATACCATCTTCATAGCTTTAGTAATCTGTTGGGTAGAGATTACAGATTTAATTCTATTTCTGACTTCTTTTAAATTGGCTGCCATGTTTTAAAATTCTGCTTTTTATAAATCCTTATGCATTGCGATATTGCGAACTCATTTCAGTTGCTATACCCCGAAGCGTTTTAATATCCTCATCATTCATCAATCCTTTCCGGAAATTATCTAAAATGGAAGGATGTCTTTGTTCCAGTTCTGTTAAAATAACATTTTCAAAATCCTTTACTTTTTCAACAGGAACATCTTTTAATAAATTATTTGTACCTAAATAGATGATGGCAACTTGTTTTTCTACTGAAACTGGGCTGTATTGTGATTGCTTCAATACTTCTACGTTGCGTTTTCCTTTATCCAATACCGCTTTTGTAGCCGCATCGAGGTCCGAACCAAATTTTGAAAAAGCTTCCAATTCGCGGAACTGAGCCTGATCTAATTTTAAGGTACCGGCAACTTTTTTCATGGATTTAATCTGCGCGTTTCCACCAACCCGTGATACTGAGATACCTACGTTGATTGCCGGACGAATCCCTGCATTAAATAAATTTGATTCCAAAAAGATCTGACCATCTGTAATTGAAATCACATTGGTTGGAATATATGCAGAAACGTCACCTGCTTGTGTTTCGATGATTGGCAATGCAGTTAATGATCCACCTCCTTTAACAATTCCAGCTTTTTTTAAGGAATCCGGAAGGTCATTCATATTGCGAGCGATTTCATCATTATTGATCACCTTAGCAGCGCGCTCCAATAAGCGAGAGTGCAAATAAAATACGTCTCCTGGATACGCTTCACGTCCTGGTGGGCGGCGCAACAACAAGGATACCTCGCGATATGCAACTGCTTGTTTTGATAAATCATCATAAATCACCAAAGCTGGTCTTCCTGTATCGCGGAAAAACTCTCCAATTGCTGCACCGGCAAATGGCGCAAAAAATTGAAGTGGTGCTGGATCAGATGCTGATGCAGAAACGATAACTGTATAAGGCATTGCGCCATACTCTTCGAGTGTTCTGGCAACTTTAGCAACGGTTGAAGATTTTTGACCAGAAGCAACATAGATGCAATAAACAGGTTCGCCCCGATCATAAAATTCCTTTTGGTTAATGATGGTATCCAATGCAATGGCCGTCTTTCCTGTTTGACGGTCGCCAATAATTAATTCACGTTGACCTCTACCGATTGGAATCATAGAATCAATAGCCTTGATTCCGGTTTGAAGCGGTTCGTTTACCGGTTGACGAAAAATTACACCCGGTGCTTTACGCTCCAAAGGCATTTCATATTTAGTACCTGTTATAGGACCTCTTCCATCGATTGCCTGACCCAATGGATTTACAACACGACCAACCATTCCTTCCCCAACTTCTATAGATGCAATTTTTCCTGTTCTTCTAACTTTAGAACCTTCTTTAATTCCATCCCATGGACCCATCAATACAACGCCCACGTTGTCGACCTCCAGGTTTAATACGATGGCTTGAACGCCTGTTTCGAATTCCACTAATTCACCAGCTTGTGCATTAGCCAATCCATAAACACGGGCAATTCCATCTCCGACTTGCAGTACGGTTCCTACCTCTTCTAATGAAGCTGCGCTATTCGCTCCGGAAATTTGTTGTTTGAGTATTGCTGAAATT
The DNA here is from genome assembly GCA_016714025.1 of Saprospiraceae bacterium. NCBI lineage: Bacteria > Pseudomonadati > Bacteroidota > Saprospiria > Saprospirales > Saprospiraceae > Saprospiraceae bacterium. The sequence continues at coordinate 712,358 of JADJOB010000001.1, forward strand.
TCCTCTGGTCTGATTGATACCATATTGTTTTTGTTAGTTGTTAGTTGTTAGGTGATAGTTGATAGTTGATAGTTGATAGTTGATAGTTGATTAATTTTTACTTTAATTATCTTTTTTCTACTAAACTGATATAACTCTTATCGTATAAACTTTCTTTCATCTCTTCAAGTTGTCTTTTGATACTGGCATCACAATTCTGATCTCCCATTTCAAATACAAATCCACCAATTAAAGTTGGATCTAGTTTTTGATGAAGCTCCATTGTTTCTCCAGGTTTTAACCATCCTGAAAAACGGTTTTTTATGTTAACCAATTCTGCTTCATTTAAAACAGTCGCTGAAAGAACCCGTGCAATTCTTATTTTACGAATGGTTCTATACTGTCGGATAAAAGCTGAAGAAATTGAAGGCAATAAGGATTCACGTCCTTTTTGAATCAGTAATTGGATGAATTGAAAACTTAACTCATCCATTTTTCCGGTAAACAATTCTTTAAATATAGCTGATTTTTTATCTGAATTGATTATCGGACTCTGAAGCATGGCTGCAAATTCTTTGTGATTGCAAACGGCTTCAAGAGATAAAACATCTTCACTGATCTTGACCAGTTTGTTTTGCTCTTGTGCCAATTCAATTAATGATTTGGCATAACGTTCGGCTATTTGAATTTGCGACATAGTTTGTCTTAATTTTTATTAATTCTAGTTCAACTTAATTTCGTCCACCAATTTTTCAACATACTCTACATTGGCTTTTTGATCTGTCAGTTGTTTGCGTATAATTTTTTCCGCAATTTGCAAGGACATTACCCCAATTTCATTTTTGACATCAACCATTGCTGCTTTCTTAGCTGTCTCAATATCCAATTTAGCTTGTTGCAATAATCGTTGAGCTTCTTCTTTTGCTTTATCGCGTGCTTCAGTAACTAATAAAGTAGCTGATTCTTTCGCTTCTTTAATAATATTCATTTTTTCCTCACGGGCTTCAGCCAATATGCGTTCATTTTCAGCTTTTAGATTGGACATTTCTGAACGAGCCGTTTTTGCTGCATCCAATGAATTTTGAATTTCATCCTGACGATCTTTTAATGCTTTTACTATTGGTTTAAAAGCAAATTTTCCAATGAGCGTCCAGAATAAAATAAAAAATAAACTTGACCAAAACAATAAACCAAAATCAGGTTTAAGGGGTGAAAAATCAACCAGAAAAAAACTATGAATCGTATTTAGCATTTTCTTTTATTTAAATTTTAAAAGAAAGGTACCCAAGCCAACCGCCGGATACCAATCAAATTCGTTTAGGCTACGAGGTATGCAAAAAGAATTGCAATCAATGCAGCACCTTCAACCAAAGCCGCAGTCAAAATCATATTAGCGCGAATATCGCCTAATGCTTCTGGCTGACGTGCAATAGCTTCTAATGCTTTTCCACCGATTGTTCCTACTCCGATTCCGGCGCCGATAGCAGCCAGACCCATACCAATTGCAGCAATTGAACCTCCCATAATAAAAAATTTATATAGTTACTCTTTAAAATCTTATTTCTGATTTTCAATTGGTTTAATGATGTGCTTCTTCTGTTGCAGCTCCGATATATGAAGCTGTCAATAAAGTAAACACAAATGCCTGTATGACGGCTACCAATAATTCAATAGACATCATAAAAACAGTTAATAAACCCGAACCGATGGATGCACCTAGGCCTGCGCCTAAGTTTGCACCTGAATTCCCAAATATGAAAATCAAGCTTATAAATATCAAAATAGCCATGTGACCTGCTGTTATGTTTGCAAACAATCGCAGCATTAATGTCAATGGTTTAATAAATACCCCCAATATTTCAACCGGAGTAAGAATTGTTTTTACCCAAGCCGGTATTCCTGGCATCCAAAAGATATGTTGCCAGTAATGTTTATTTCCGTTGATATTGACAATAAAAAAACTGATCAGTGCAATTACCATGGTAAATGATAAATTACCAGTTACATTCGAACCACCCAGAAAAGGAATTTGACCAAATAAATTTAAAGCCAGCACAAAAAAGAAAATAGCCAATAACATAGGCAAAAAACGTTGCCATTTATGACCTAAAAATGGTTTTGCTACTTCATCTTGTATGAATAATATCATTGGCTCAAATAATAATTGAGCACCTTTAGGTGCAGTACCCGGCGCTTTCTTGTATTGTCTGGCCATGGAAATAAAGACCCAGCTTAAGAGTATAAACACCAGGATCATACTCATTACATTTTTAGTAATGGAAAAATCATAAAATGAACTGATTCCACCTTGAAACAATCCGCCGTCTGCGGTACTGGGCTTATCCAGAACATATTCTACCCCATTGATCACAGCAAAGTCGCGATCTTTTTCTTTTCCGTCTACTATTTGCTTTTTTGTAATAATTTCCTGAATGGCTGCCTCTTTTTCTGTAAAAGCCGGATCGGCAATATGATTTACCCTTCCATGATTGAGCACATATCCTTCAATCGCTAAATGTCCGGATCCATGATGGGCATTGTCAATATGAAATTTAGATGAAGAAAATACAGACCATCCTTTTGCCGGAGCATATAAAATACAAGGCAATGGAAAATTCCAAGGTCCTATGCTGTACACATTTAAATCAGAAATATGATGAAAAGCGGTGGCCTTTGGATCAAATTTGGCATTCCCATGGTCTTCGGCATGTGCGGCGGGAGCTCCTGGACTTGCCATTTGAGCTTCTTGCCCATGGTTGTGCCCATCACCGGGGGCATGTTCATGTCCAGTAGCAGAAGAATTAGTCCCACTATGGCCATTTTCCTGGCAATAAATTTTGCCAATGCCAATAAATACCAATAAAAACAAAATTTTAATCTGCTTCATAAGCCAATTTGAGAGGCCTTTTGTAAAATCGCTGCAAAGGTAAGCCCACAAACTCAGATAAAATAGGTCATTTTTAAAAAAATACGTCAATAAATACTTAATAAAATTGAAAACGTATTTAACAAATTCATATATTTGGGAACCGGGAACAAGCAATTGACTCCTGCTTCTCCTTTTTCAATCACTCAAATTCAACATGCTTATGGAAACCATTCAACATCCAATTCTTTCATTTAGATTTCGAAAAATTTTATGTGCTTACTTATTCATTCTGATCTTATCAGGTATGAATAATAAAATGTTTGCCCAAAATTATTTAATCGGCGGTACTATCTACAATCCTTGCGGTAATCAAGAAACGGTTAATGCAAATTTTAATGATCCATCCGGTGGATTATCGAATACCCTCTATAAAGACTATGTTTTAGTAACAGTTAGCGGAACCGGAAATTCATTATCCACATTAATCAATGATGCTTTTTATTATGATTTGCCTGGAAATCCAACCCATGATGCAAATTATTATCAGCTCGTTACAACCATAGACCCTTCCGTTTCAGGCAATACAAATGATAATGCCTACCGTAAAATTGTATTTGATATTATAAGCAATTCTGAAGTTAGTCCACCCTATGTTCCTGCATTCCAAAGCAATAATGTTTACTCTTTTATCATTAATATGAATCTTTTGATTCCTGCTCCAAATGGTCCATCTAAACTTAGAGTTGGAGTGGATGACGGAATATACGGTGATAATAGTGGTTCGTATTCAGTAAAATTAACTCAATTGTGTTGTCGCGATGCGGATGCTGATGGCATTTGTTTAGAAAATGACAATTGCCGAAATAACTATAACCCCAGTCAGGCTGATAGCGATTGCGATGGTGTAGGCGATGCTTGTGATCAATGTCCTGGTGGGGATGATCGCGTTGACGCTAACGGGGACGGAAAACCGGATTGCAAATATCCACCAGGCGAAGCCAATGTCATTGCAGCATGGAAATGCGGAGGAGGTACAAAAGTCATCGTTTGTACTAAAACACCTAGTGGTGGAAGACAAACTGTTTGCACCTATTATTCTGCTGTGCAAAACCACATTAATAAAGGTGGGTTCTTAGGTCCATGTAATGGTTCAACTTGCGGTAATGGACTATCCGCTGCAGATACAGGGTTCGGCGCCAATCCGCATAGTGAATCAATTAATCAGGAATTTTTGGAAGAGTTAGACAATGATTTTGCGGTTTACCCTAATCCTGTGCAGGATGAACTGACTATTGAATTTATCTATCCTGTATATTCAGGGAAATTGCAAATTTTAAACAGTCAAAATCAAGTAATCCATAAACAAAGTATCCTTCAAATCAGTGACAAAATAAATATTCGATTGGGTGATTTAGAGCGTACCGTTCATTCAGGTATTTATTTTGTTTTATTTGAATCCAATAATCAGCGTATCGTTCGGAAATTTAGTGTTCTAAAATAATCTACACAGGTAAAACCTTATTTAATATGAAAAAACTGGATCTGTTAAATTACAGATTCAGTTTTTTTTTATGGTCAGTTAATTTGTTTATTTTAGACTGAAAGGGTTAATTTAAATTCAATTTAGAGCCAAAAGAAGAGCATTAAATATTGGAACCTTTTGGTTATTTCATCAATTTGAATTTTACCGGTAAGGTAATTTGAACCGGTACCGCTTTCCCATCCTGATAACCGGGGATGTATTTTGGAAGTTGATTGATAAATTGGAGAACTTCTTCGTCACAACCTCCGCCAATGCCCCGCTCGATGCGGATTCCAGTCAGGCTTCCGTCCGTCCGGACCACATATTTAGCATACACGACGCCTTGAATGCGTTGTTTTTTAGCATCCACAGGATATTTAATGTGATTATAAAGAAGGTCGATTAATCGTTTTTTGCTGCATTCTTCCGGATCCAGATCGGTTTCGCAGCCAGCAAAAACAGGCATTTTCTCTACCCGTTTGTATAAAGTAGTCTTTACCAAATGAAAATCTTCCTTAGCATTGGAGTTTATGTATCGAATGGTATCAAAATGGTCACCAATGATCTCAGGTCTGCTGACAGATGCCAGCGACTGACCGATTAGCTTACCAATGATCACAAATAGATATACCAGTACTAATATGAATTTGTTACAATTCACAGCTTGATTTAGAAGTTTTGAAAAATGGGGATTACTCCCTGATCATGGGTAGCACAAATCTAAAACAAACTTGAGGATTTGAAACGCATTGATAAAGAATATTTTTAATGTTTCTTTATAAACTCGTAGTTGGTGAATTCTACAAAGTCAGCACAGGCCAAAGTGAAGGATTTTACCTTATTTTTCCTCAAAATAAATGGGAATACTTTGATTCCAAGGGTTGGATTGGTATAGGTACATAAAAAACGATCCGAACCCATATATTCTAGTAATGCGGATTGGTTGGGATGGTGTTCCATGGTCATCCGTAAATTTTTTCCTTCAGTCTTTAAAACCACTTCACCATATACTTTATTTTGATAAACCCCTGCGTATTTACTTATTGGAATGGGTGTCTCGCCAGCTTTACTGATGGAATCTCGGACCGCTTGATGCCACTCTCGATCTTTTTGAAGTGCTTTTAGGTTATTTTTAAGATATACCCCACTGTAATTTCGATATGGTTTATCTAAATATGCGTCCGTGATCTCCCATTTTAGAGCTTGGTAAAATGCATTGGCATCGGAATTGGTAAAAACGATGATCCCCAGTCGCTCTTCCGGAATTAGGCTCACTGATGTTACAAATCCATCTGCTCCACCAGTGTGTGAAACCACTTTCCTTCCACAATATTCCACCAGATCCCAGCCAATTCCATACATAGAAAAATGACCTGTATTGAATGGTGGTTTAAAGTTCCCTCGTATGGATACCGGTGTCATCGTTTGATTGATAGCTGCTTCGGGTAAAATCTGTTGTCCATTCCATTGCCCTTTATCTAAAATCATTTTGACCCATTTAGCCCAATCGGAAACCGAACTGCAGATACTCGCTGCAGGTGCCAGGTTATCAATTTGAGGGACGGCCAATTTTACCACTTTATCTAAATATAAGGTATAAGGTGAACAATGATTGGCGGTCTGTTCAAAATCACGTGAAAGTGATTTTGTTTCGAACATTCCCATAGGTTTAAAAAATGTTTCCTGGATATAATCTTCCCAATTTAAACCACTTGCTTTTTTAATAATTTCACCTGCAACCACATAGCCAGCATTGCAATAGCCCCATTTATCTCTAAAATTATAAACCGGTTGAATCAATCCCATTCTGCGAATGACATCCTCCCGACTTGTGTTGGTAGCCCAATGACAAAAATCTCCCTGAAAGGTCTCAAATCCAATTCGATGCGAAACCACATCTTTGATCGTCACCATCGCAGTGGCATTTGGATCAAACAATTTAAAAGATGGGAGCCATTTTTGAACCTTATCGTTCAACGATAACTTTTTCTCTTGTTCGAGTTTTGCTAAACACAAACCGGTAACAGCCTTTGAATTAGAGGCTATCATGAATAAACTGTGTTCGTCTACCGGAAGATTCAACTCTACATCCCGCAAACCATAGCCCTTTGCCAAGACAATTTGACCTTCTTTGATGATTGCTACTGCACATCCTGGAAGTTGCCAATCTTTTAAAGCTCGTTGGATATACACTTCTAAACTATCCTTAACAAAAGAAGGTGTGGTGGATTGAGCGCTTATAGTTAGCGACCAAAACAAAAAGAGGTAATTGAGTATTTTCATAAATAAGAATGAACTACGATTATGAGATTCAAAGATCCGGATTATCCCCTTACTTTTATGATAATTTTAAATGATCCTGGTTAATAAATATATTTTACGCATCCTTACCGGTGAATTTGCATCTGCAATTACCTTATGGCCTTTTATTTTTTTACGCGAACAACGGTACGCCAAAGATCCCATATTAATAAATCATGAGAAAATTCATTTGAAACAACAATTGGAAACCCTGATTGTGTTTTTTTATCTAATTTATGGCTATGAATATTTACGCAATCGTTTTCGGGGAATGGATTCCCGCAGAGCTTATTTTTTAATTCGCTTTGAACAAGAAGCTTATCAATTTGAAAAGGATCTTTTGTATTTATCAAAAAGGAAAATGTTTGCCTGGCTAAATATTTAAATGGATAAATTTTAATTTGCAGCCGTCATCATTTTACAACTTCTAAATATTCCATTTCTATTTTTGACCTCCAATTGATAAACATAGTTTTCAAGCGGCAATCTTAATGCATTTAAATTCAATTTAATTTCTTGATGGCCTATTGCCAATTGATCTTTTCTTATAGAATATAACTTTTGTCCTTCCAGATTATAAAGTTCCAACTGGACGTCTGATTGATATTCCAATATAAATGGGATTACAGTTTCAGCTATATATGGGTTTGGATAATTCTGTTTCAAACTGAATTGTCCGTAATTCTCTGGTTCCAAATTGGCTAAACCAGTCATACCATTTCCTTGAATTGTAACCTCTAAATAGGCATCATATCCGCCATCCTTAAGGTTTGGTGTTAAACTTGCGAGTTGATATGCATAGCCATCTGCAAAAATCATATCGGAATTTAAACTCATTGGGTCGGCTCCCTTAGTATATAAACTGGAATTATCCGTATAAATTTTATTTTTAATATCCAATGGAAATGTTAATTGAGAAATTGCAGCATAAACTGAACTTACATAAACCTGAAAATGGATATGACAAATTCGACCATTGTACCAACCAGGAAAAATCGTTTCAAATTGAACCTCCCCATTTGCATCGGCAAACTGGTATCCGCGCAGATAGGTCTGTCCTGCTTGACCTTGATTATTTTGTTGACTATAACCACTATACAACCCATCTTTATCACAATGCCAGATATTTACCCGAACATTATTCATCGGCAAACAATTTTCCGATCCAATGACTCTCAATTTTAAATGCAATGGAACTCCGGTTTTATTTTCAATCAGGTTCTTTCTAAAAAATTTAGAGTTTTCTGTTAAATCCAATGGAAATGGTCCTGCCGTTTCAGTAGGTATCAATACACAATTTGGAGGTAAAAATCCTTCTCGTTCAGATTGTTTTGCTTTGAAAACATTAAGAGGTATTATTGAACCCATTCCTGCAATACCTATGCTTTTTAGGAAATTACTTCTTTTCATAATTTTTATCAATTTGATAAGTTAATACGAAATGGTATACCCAATGGTTGCCAATTGAACTTTAAATAAATCATAAATTAATTAAAATGCCGACTGTCTTACTTGGCTTCCAATCAATACAATCCGTAGATAAGTTTTTTTAATCGCACATAAATAGTGCTCCTTGAACAGTCCACGCCTATAAACTATCTATGAATTGTAAAACTGACAAAGTGAAATATACTTTAGTCAATGTTTCAATTATAATTTTCCAGTTTCAAGGCGGTAGCCTATTCCATGAATTGCTACGATGCCAATGGAAGGATCGGCTGCTATTTTTTTGCGCAATCTTGAAACAAACACATCGATGCTTCGTCCAACCAAAACCCCTTCATCTGCCCAAACCTGACTTAAAATAAAATCCCTTTCAAGCAATTGATTGGGGCTGATTGCAAACAATCGCAATAACTTAGTTTCACGAAAGGTGAGGGATTGTCTGATCCCTCCGCAAATCAATTGCTGGCCATTTACATCCAATTGAGAATTGCCCAAACTCAGGCATTCGGTTTCCAAGTTTTGGTTGGTAATACCGGATAATTTTCTTTTATAGAATAACCAAAAACCAACAATGCTTGCTAAAATCAGTAATAGAAAACCACTTTTAGCTAACCACAAGCGGGATTCTCCGGCAGTTTTTAAAAAACTAATTTCAATATAATGGCAAGTGGTTGACAGTTCTCTTCCCGAACAAGGCACGTTTTTATTTTGGAGAAAATCAAATTGATGGTATCCCAAGTCAATTCCTCCATCTTCACATCGTTTGATTGCCACTTGATATGCCCGTTGAATGTCATATAAATCAAGTGCATTTTGCAAAAGCATCGGAAGCAATTCGTATCGAAATGTTTGTTCAAGTCGAATACGCCAGACTAATGGCCCTGCTTGCTCCACTGCAGGGATTCTACTGCTACTATCTCCTGCTATTCGCAACAATCCGTCTGCAGTCCGACGCAATGCCAGGTTTATTTTTTCAGGATCCAAATCTTCATTTTTTTCTGAAGCAGCAAAGGCAGGAAACCCTATAAACAAGAGCATTCCAAAAAAATAAAAGATTTGAATCGTTTTACTGAGTTGACAAGAAAACATCCCGAAAATTAGCATGATTTTTTTAACATCCGGAAAATACTAAGACTGCATAGATAACATTTCCAGAAACCGCAAATCGAAATGACTGTCTTCCTGAATTTGGCAGGACCATTTTCCAGGTTTTTCCAAGGTCGTTGGATTTGAAAATTCCATTGTCCATACTGCAAAAGAGGGATTCCCCAACTTGCTCCACGTCGTTTATGGACGGAGCTTGCATTTTACCCTCTTCCGGAGTAATTGCAAATCGAATGGGCGTCAGATTTTCATCTATTCTACGCCAGGTTTTTCCTTTATCTTCAGAAACTATCAGTCTGTTGCCGTATAAAGCCGGATTTGCCATAACTTCTTTAAATGTGCCTGTCCAACTGCTTATTGCAAAAAAACGCCCGGCAGCAAATTTTGTTTGCCGAATGGAGCGGCCTTCTTCCAGGGTAAATTCCCAATGTTCTCCAGAATCTGTTGAGCGGATCAATCCTTTATTCGTTGCTCCTATCAGAACGCCATCCCCTAAAGTTATTTTAAATACACCGATCTCAGAGCAAACCTTTCTCCAGTTAACTCCTTTGTCATTTGATTTAAAAATACCCTTTTCAGAACTTAACAACATGCTCCCATCCGGCGAATTCATAATGCTTCTGACACCATTCACATTCATCTTAGAAAATACGGGCACCCAAATGCCTGCTCCTACGATCTCCTGGTAAAAACCATCTTCAAAATTGTGTGCAAAGAGTCCTCCATTGCATTTGTAAACATTTGAAACGGGGCGATCAAAAAAAGACTCCGGGGCCCAATTTGGAATGGAATTATTGGTATTGCATCGGTATAAACCTTTATCAAAACTTAAAATTAATTTGCCTTCTTCTGTATAAACACCCTGTGCATTGAATTTTGGAGGAAGGCCTGCGCTGATATCCTGCCAGGTCCGCCCACCATCTTTGGATTGGTATATAATTTTAGAAGCAACTGGACTCTTACATTCCTGCTGTTGTACCTTAACAAGGAAGGATTGAAAAAAGAAAAAAAACGCGATCATAAGGATTTGCATGGCTAAAAATTTAAATTAAACAATGAGCCAAAAGTACAGGCAACCTAAAAGTACGTCTGATTTTCGCTGTAAAACCATGTAACATAAATGTAAAAGCTTGTTTTTTATTCAAAGAAGCTCTAAAAACAACTCATTTATGGCTTAAAATTGGAATTTCAAATTTCTAAGCCACTTCATGATTTCAAGCCATGGGCCAAATGGATCCCATTTTTTTGTGTTTAGGAACTTCCATGCTTTTAACTGATTTTATTACAAAACCCGTTTATCAAACAAATTATTACTTTTTATCAGCATAATTAAACATCCAGCGTATGCCGTATTTATCCAGACAGCATCCCCAAAGAGCTCCCCAAAACTGGTCTTGCAATGGTGCTATTTCAGTAGCCCCTTCAGACAATGCATTGAAGAGGTAAACTTTTCATCTTTTGAATCAGGTTCCAGGTTGATCGTTGTGTTATTTCCAATGATGGTATGATGCCCCATACGTTCGTTGGTATCCGTTGCCATAATTTCTATTCCAGCAAGGATGGGTAGTGCAACGTGCATGATTTTATTTTTATCTTCATCACTTAGTGCAGGCATGCCTTCCTGAGCCGGCATATCTCCCATTCGCATAAATGGTGCGGACCAGTCTGTTTTAAAAATGGAATAAAAATAAATTTACTTAACTATCCATTTCTCCCATCAACCATTCCTCTGCAGCTCTGTAATTCAACCAGGATTTTTCATCTGCATCGTATCCGGATGATTCAATTAATTTTCCGGGATTTAATTCTCCAAGAGGAAACGGATAATCACTACCAAGGGCTACTTTATCAATTCCAAATAAACTGATTAATTTATCCAGCATGTCAATATCATGTACCAAAGAGTCTACCCAAAATTTTCCCAGATACTGATCCGGATGGTTTGGATTGTCTACGGCCACCAGATCCGGTCTTACTTCAAAGCCATGTTTGATGCGTCCATAAGATCCCGGAAAGGCACCGCCACCGTGCGCAAAGGCAACGCGGAGTTTGGGGAATTTTTCAAAAACACCCCCAAATATCATGCTGCATATAGCTAAAGAAGTTTCAGCCGGCATTCCAACCAGCCAGGGCAACCAATATTTGGGCATTTTTTCTTTACCCATCATATCCCATGGGTGAACAAATAAACAAACATCCAAATCTTCTGCCGCTTCATAAAATTCATAGAGCTCTTTTGCGTCCAGGTTCCAATCATTGATGTGTGATCCGATTTCAAAACCGGCAATTCCAAGCGTTGATGAAGCCCGTTCCATTTCGCGAATTGCTAACTGGGGATCCTGCATCGGCAAGGTACCGAGTCCGATAAATCGATCCGGAAATTCTCTTACTACACCAGCAAGGTGATCATTTAAAAAACGGGAAACATCCCAGGCATCTTTAGCCTGTGCCCAATAAGAAAACAGTACCGGAATCGTACTTAACACCTGCAATTGGATTTGGTGTTGATCGCATTCAGCAATTCGTGTTTTAGGATCCCAGCAATTGCTTTGAATTTCACGAAAAAATTTATCGTCAATCAACATTCTAGCAGAACAATTGGTATGATGATCCAGGTTTACAAAACCACCATAACCAAATTTTTCAGCCCACTTTGGTAAATGTTCTGGAATAATGTGTGTATGTATATCTATTTTTTTCATCAGTACGTCAGGAATGATTAAAATAATACCCAAGTGTTTTCTTCATCTCTGCTGGCAAAGGGGGTAATTCTGAACGTGGAATTAATAAAGTTGATATGTTGTGAAAATCAATAAATATCTGATGTTTGATGACGGTTTCCATTAAATAAGAATGCCCCGAAGAACCTCCCGTTCCTGTTTTACGTCCTAACATTCGCATCACCATTTGAGAATGCCGGTAGCGCCAACTGGTTAACAATTCATCCATTTCGGTAATTACATTCAATAAACGATACGGCAATTGCAATAATGGTTCGGTACCATAGAGTTGAATTAACAATGCAGCCATGGTTGCCTTAAAACTCAAACGCATTTTTCCTTCTGCAATTTGTTGTTCATGAAAAGCTGCATTAAAAATATTTGCAAAATACGTATCCGTATCTCCATTCATTTTCAATCGCATGGTCTTTTCCTGATCGCTCAGGTAATCACTGGTTTCAATTGCTTGCCGCTCCCGATTGAGCATATTGGAAACCGCCTGCATGTATTTGGATTTAAAATCAAATCCCTGAATATCAATAAATGGCGTACGTTCTAACCAGGATTCCAACAAAACAAATAAGCTCGGACTTGCTTCTAAACGCAAAATTTCTTCTTGCTGTTCCTGACTAAATTCGTGATAATAAGGATAGGCTGTATAACTGGTTCGTTTTTCTTTTTTTAAACCCAACATCACTTCCAATTTGCGAAACTGAAAACTTTGAAAACCGGATGCTGGAAATAAATACGATCTGAAATCTAAAAAATCCAAGGGCGTCATTGTTTCAATAACCCGCACTTGTTGGATCATCAACTTTACAATTTCATTGACACGCTCCAATCGCGAAACTGCAATGTCAATATTTTTCTCGTCTACATTATTTGTTTGAAATAGTTTCATTACAGATTCCATTTCATGCAATACTTGTTTAAACCACAATTCATAAACCTGATGAACAATTATGAATAAGGTTTCCTCGTGTGCTTCTTTTCCCAATTCTTTGCTTCTGGGTGATTGTGCATCCAGTATTTTTTCCAATTGGAGGTAGGATGTATAATGAATCGAACTGTATTTTTTTTGATCACTCATAGGGGTTTGTATGCGGTAACTTTAATTTCAATTAATAAATGTGGATGGGGCAATTGGTGAACAGCTACAGTTGTTCGTGTGGGCCCTGTAAAATCAAAATAGCTATTGTACACTTCATTGTACCCTCCAAAATCATTCATATTCACCAGGAAGGTGGTGACATCAACAATGTCTGACAAATCGGCTCCAACCGATTGAAGGATATCCCGAATATTTTCTATAACGGCCCGGGTTTGTAATTTAATATCGAGTGAAGTCGTGCCAAAAGAATCTACTTCAACTCCTTCAAAACTATTGTCCTTGCGCCTCGAGCTGGTTCCGGAAACAAATAAAAAATCGCCTGCCCGGCGTATATGGGGAAATTTGCCTCTTGGCGTTGCTTTTCCTTCAACCAATTTTGCCTTCGGTTCTTCTGACATAGCCCAAAGATAGAAAGCTTCTACAGAAATAAGTCTTTACTCGGTCCCTTTCAACATAGGTACGAAACGAAAATCACCGTGTTTTTCCTTGATCAGTTTATTTTCATCCTGTTTAATCAAACGGATCATTTTTTGATTAGCGCCTTGATTAAGTGGAACCACTAAAATTCCACCAATTTTCAGTTGATTTATAAGGGCTTGTGGAATTTCAGGGGCTGCTGCTGTGATCAGGATTTTATCAAATGGGGCAAATCGTTCCAGTCCAATAAATCCATCCCCATAGAAAGTGCGAATGCCGCCATAGCCAATTTTCTTTAGCCGTGCTGCTGTTTTATCATGAAGCTGCTTGTGTCGTTCAATGGAATACACTTTGGCGCCTAATTCATATAAGACGCATGCCTGGTACCCGGAACCCAATCCAATTTCAAGAATTTTATCTTTGGGTTGAACATCCAGCAATTCTGTTTGAACTGCTACCGTATAAGGTTGCGAGATGGTTTGTTCGCAATCAATCGGGAAGGCATTGTCCTTATAGGCCCATTCTTCAAAAGCTTTGTCCAAAAACAGGTGTCTTGGCACTGCCATCACGGCATCCAGGACTTTTTGGCTGCGAATGCCTTTTTGCTTTAATTCAGCCACTAATTGTGCTCGCAATCCCTTATGCCTGTAACTATCCAAATCTTTGATTTTGCAACAAATATATATAATATTAATTTAATATGTTTTTTGAATTAAACTCCAGCAGAAATTCCCAATCTTTGTACTCCCATTTTAAAGATTTATGGTTTATTCAATAAAATTTGGAACGGACGGCTGGAGGGCAATCATTGCTAAAGATTACACCGTCGAAAATGTTCGCCGCATTGCTGCTGGTACTTTGACCTGGATGCTTAAGAAAGCCTATAAACGGGTGGTCATCGGTTTTGATTGTCGTTTTGGCGGACCCATGTTTCAGGAAGAAATTGTTAACGTTCTCGCACAGGGAGGAATTGAGTGTTTGATCAATAAGAATTTTGTAAGCACTCCGATGATTTCTTTGGCTGTGGTGAATCACCAAGCAGACCTGGGAATTGTAATTACAGCAAGTCACAATCCGCCAGGCTACAATGGATACAAATTAAAATCTTCTTATGGCGGACCAACAATTCCCGCAGATATTGCTGAACTGGAAGCCATGATCCCCGATCGGGTTGAGATGAACTCTTTATCGAGCATCGAAGGCAATGTCAAATTTAAAGAGCCGATACTTATTGATGCGGAAACAGAATATCTGGATCACATTTACAAGTCATTTGATATTGCTCAAATTCGCAGTAAAAATAAAATTGCGTACGATGCCATGTTTGGCGCTGGTCAAAACGTGATGAAAAAATTATTTCCCGAAATGAAAGCTTTTCATTGCGAGCACAATCCGGGATTTCAGAACAGAGCGCCAGAGCCGATCTTAAAAAATTTATTGGAAATCCAAAAATTTCTTCAAAGCAATCCTGGTCAATATATTGGGATCGCAAATGACGGAGATGCTGACCGACTGGCCATGTTGGATGAACATGGCAACATGATCGATTCTCATCACATTCTTTTGTTATTAATGCATTATCTGGCTGGCTTTAAAAAAATGCAAGGTGCTGCAGTAGTTAGTTGTTCAGTGACCAATAAGTTACAACGATTGGCAGCCCATTACAATATGAAATGCATTATTACTAAAATCGGATTCAAATACATTTCAGAATACATGATCACCGAAGATGTATTAGTTGCCGGAGAAGAATCCGGTGGATTGGCAATTAAAGGACACATCCCGGAACGAGATGGTATTTTTATTGCTTTGACCATTTTACAGTTTATGGCAGAAACCGGTAAAAGCATTACCCAATTAATTGAAGAAGTGTATTCGATCGTTAGGCCTTTTGCATACGATCGGCTTGATTTACATTTAACCGATCTGCAAATTGCAGAAATCAAGGAGGAATTAAAAAAAGAAAAAACGAACTGGGGTCCTTTACAAGTTAGACGCTTCGAGAATTTAGATGGTGCTAAATATTATTTTGAAGACGATGCATGGATGATGATTCGGACTTCAGGAACAGAACCTGTTTTACGTATTTATGCACAAGGGAAAGATATGGAAGAAGTTCAACGGATTCTCAGTGTTACGCGCGCTGAATTGAATGTCTGATCATTGCCAAATGTGGAATATTATCTTCCAGATATTCTGATCCAATTTTATCAAATCCAAACGCTTCATAAAATGCAACGAGATAGGCTTGTGCAGAAATTTTAATATTATATCCAGGAAACAGCGCTTCGCATGCTTTGATACTTTCAGTCATCACTAATTTTCCAAGTCCGCTGCCTCTAAAATTTACATGCGTAGCTACGCGTCCGATAGAAGCATAATTTGTATATGAAATACCTGGCGGAACCAGTCGGGTAACTGCTATTAAGGTTTCCCCTTCCCAGATCATTACATGGTAGCTCACTAGATCTTTGTCATCCAATTCAGGATAAGGACAATTTTGTTCGACAATAAACACATTGATCCGCAATTGAATCAAGCGATATAATTCCAATCGTTCTAACTCATTAAAATGTTTAATTTGAATGTTCATGCACACGTTATAGGCTGCAATATAAAAAAAATGTCCCTCCTTTGCAGGAGAGACACCAAGGGTTTTGTTTACTCTTATATTCGAATCCCTTACAAAATAAAAAGCCTTAATTATAAAACGAGTTTCATAGGGCAATAAAATTATTCAGCTCCATCAACTTTAGCAATTGCTAGTGTTGCTTCGGCTACTTTCTTTCCCAAAATCAAACCAGCTTCGCAATCAAAGCGATAATGAATGCCGGCAAAAATCCTAGACTCCGTAGCTTCGTTTGCATATGCATTAAATGTTGCGGCTTGCGATGGAAAGAAATGGGACAATACGTCTGCGGCTGCTGATGAAAAAGTAGAATGGCCTGATACATAACTAGGAAAATTGGGTGTTCCCAAAATCGTTTTAAATCCTGGCATGGTTTCAACAGGTCTTGGATAATGATAAAAATATTTTGCATCCCAACAAGCAATTCCTGCATCTTGAATGGCCATATTCATATAAGCCAATACTCTTGCAGAACGAACCGGACTTAATTTGGCACTGAAAATCTGATCGCAGGCAAAACGATTCCAGTGACCGGGAGGTGTATACGTTCCCAGGCCATCTGCCCACCAATTCGCAATTTTACGTTGATCGGTTGTTAAATCATCAGAAATTTTTCTCAATTCATCTGCTGCAACATTAAATTCAGCTGAACCGGGTTTAGGTGGTACCGGAGGTCTGATCGCTGCAATGTTTGAAACAGCCCAGGTTTTTACTTTACTAAAATATGGGGTAATACCAACAGGTCTCGGAGGTATTTCTTGATTAGTCCATGACCATCCAAAAGTGTTGAATGCAAGTTGTTTTAAAGAATCCGATATTGGTTTTGGTGTTTGTGCAGCGCCCATTCCATCGGTTTTAGCCCGGGCCAATGCTACTTTTGCAACTTCTTCTCCTAATAATTTTCCTGCGTCCACATCACTTTGCACGTTTAATCCAGCCCATAAAAAGCTATTACGGCATTCATCTCCTTTTTTAATCAGATAGTCTTTTTCCAAAGGAAATAAAGCCGTCAACATGGCTTGTGAAACAGAAGCAATGGTTGCTCCGTCAGAAGGATAGGATGGAATATTTGCTTTTGGAAACAATTGAGGGATGCTTGCATCGTTTACAACGGGTTCTGTGCGGTTGTATTTAAATTTATAATGCCAGCAAGAAATCATTGCATCAAATTGCGCAACAGCCAAATAAGCAAAGGCACGGCACGAATACGGCGGATGTGCAAATGGGAATAAAGGGTATTTATCAGGGGTTGCCGCATTGGGTCCAGGATAACTGCCATCTGCATTGGGTGCAGGCGCAAGATTGTATTTTGCAGCTAAATCTCTTGCAATTTCATTCCAACGCAAAATCGGATTATTAGTCCAATATTTAACTGCGTTTTTTTGATCTCCGGTTAAATTGGAAGTGGAACTTTTTAAAGCATTCAATTCAGCTTTATATTCAGTTGATGAAACATCGTTTGGAGCTGCAATAGCAATTTGTTCGTTGCCAGTCAGCAAGATTGCTTTCCAGTCACCAGCGGTGTTATCTGAATTCTCAAATGAATATGCATCAAATGATACATTTTGAGGGATATCCTCATCACATGAAATGAGAAAGCTCAAAAAAAACAAAGTCACTAAAAAAGGTATTTTTAAATTTTTCATTGTTGTACATTTTTTGATTTACAAATTCCAAATTGGTAGAGGATGCCCCCCATAAATGAAGTTGATTTGCCAACATTTCTTCCTTCTAATACCTGACCGTAATTTGCAATTACTCCAAAGCCATTTGTTTTAGGAATAAAATATTGAACTTGTGCCTGAATACTGCTTACTTCCATATTGTTTGAAATAAAACCAGCGTCTTGTCTTCTGATGTCAAAACCACCAATGGTATTAAAAATCTCATAACTCACATCCAGTTTCAGACTTCTATTAAATAACCATTGACCTACCGTAAATAAAGAATGATTTGCATTGGGTACATCTACCTTATTGGTATAATTTCCGTGTGTGTCATAATAATAATCGCGCTCAATGGTCGATGTACCTCTTTTAAAATAAGCTCCACTTACCCGTACATAGGTACCAAAATCAAATAAATATTGAAGCATCAAACGAGCTTGACCCTCTGTGCAGCCTAAGCCTAAATTAAAAGGAGCATAATCCGGCAAATAATTTGAAATTGGAAATGATAATCCCAAGACACCCAGTGTGGTAAATGTTCCAGGGCCTAGTTCTTTTTTAAACAACTCTGCCTTCGCCCATAAACCTAAGTCTTGCAGTCCTTTTGCACCTTTAAATTGTCCTCCGGAAGGTTCTGTTGTTACATAAGGTACATTGAATAAAAAATTAATCTTTTCAGTAATTCCCACAGCAGCCATAAGGTTGTAAGTATTTCTGGTTAATTCACCAATGTTGCCATTGTTTCTAAGCAGTGTGCCTTCCCAATATTCATCCCATTTATCCTGGTTAAACATAGCGGCAACACAAATACGTTTTCCTTCCATCATGACTGCATCTGTTGGACTTTGTGCAGTTCCTGAATTCGGCAAACTGATCATTGTATTTACAAATATGCATAGCATACCTATAAATGATCTTGGTTGAGTAAAATTCATTTTAAATAATTTTAAGCATTTACTAATATTCAAATAAGAGCTCGCAGGCTTTTATCCGAGTTCCATTAAAAGAGGCGTAAAAGTAAATGCAGAAGTATGGAGTACTTATTAGCTTATTCTAATTCGGCTGAATTGTGGATAAACAGTAATAAATAATTGATGAACTCTAATAAATACCTCCAGAAATCCAAATCTGATGCTAGAATATATTAATAATCAGTCATTTGTATTTCAAGGGTTTGCTATACCATTTGATGACTGACCAATTTATGATTTTTAAAATATGAATACACTGTTGATTTCCCAGGAGTATGAGATCAGATTTTTTAAAATTACGGAATCTAATAATTCAAACTACAATAAAAAATACCCGGAATGTACTTTTTGTCTGGTCAAAAATCAGCTGATGGAAACCAGCAAATTGTATTTATTTTGAAAGTGTAAAAACCCTGGAGATATTAAAGCCAAAATGAATTTGGCCTTTGGACCAACGGTCCGGTGATTCAGCAATAAAACCTTTATAAATCATGGCCGTGGCATTAGTAAAATGCAATTGAAAAACATGGCCTCCGGTTTCAATATCAAAGCCTATTGATAAAGGTGCATATAAATTGGGTTCTAACTGGTTTGGTAAAATATAAAAATATTCCAAGTTTAATGATGTCCGCTTGGTCAATTTTTGGCGAAACCCAACTCCTACACTCAGGATATCATTATGATCTGATTCCAACTTTACCAAATTACGATGTACCAAAGTAGGCATAAGCTGCAAGCTGAAGCCATCAGAAAATTTTCTTGCTAGTAATATCTGATAACTGTAATACAATCTGCTTGAAAAATAATTTTTCCTTTTGGTATCAGAAAAAGGAGTGGTTTTAGCCTCAACAGAAGAAAAAACAGAAATAGATAATGGCACCTGTTTCTTACCAGAACTTTGTCGTAAAATTCTAAATTTAAAATAAGCATCAAGTGCTTTATCCAAACTTGACCTTCCAAATCCCAGCATCAGTCGGTTGCTTACACCATACTCAACACCCAACCGGATGGAAGCTCCATCCAATCCAAAAAAATCGGAAACACCGTTATCGATAGATGCAAAACGGTGTTGTATTTTTATATCCAACACGCCTCGTGCTGTATTTTCAATACTTTGGCTGTTAATAATCCGCGTACTTTTAAAACTAGCAGTGGTTAAATACGTGTGAGCATCTTTACCTAATAAACTCAATAAATCTTCTTGTGAAAACAAAGGCAAAAAGACCCAACACAGTCCAATAACTAATAAAAAGCGAAATGGACCCAAAATCATTTTAAAGATTCAGCGGGTTATAATCCACTTTTACAGTAATTGCAACTTCATTGGAAACATTATTTTTAACGACAGCCGGAATTTTAATATCAAAATCGCTACACTTAACGGTAAACTTAGCGTTTGCATGAATTCCTTTCGCATCAACTACAAATTCTGCGGGTACTGTGATAGGTTTTGTAACACCATGCATAATCATATCGCCCTGGATCATGACTTTATAAGTGCCGGCAACAGCTAGATTTAATTTTGCAACATCTTGTATGGTGCCTTTGAATACTGTTTTTGGGAATTTGGTAGACTCCATATAATTTTCATTAAAATGGTCTTGCATCAAAGCCTTTTCAAATACGAAAGCGTTATTTAATGCTGCAAATTCTATTTTTCCACTTGTCAAATCAAATACAGTAGATGCGGTTGAATTGACAGCTTCAATTTTTTCTATGGGAGAATCCGAATGAAATTTCAAGACTGCATTTTTAGAAAAATACTTTTGTGCGTGTCCAAACTGAACACATAAAATCAAAACACATATTGCTTTTAAAATTTTCATATCTATTGTTATTATTTAATTATTTATTTAAACAAACCACTTGATTTAAAACGATATCCATCAGTTTACCGGAACAAAGACCCTGAACTCTGACCTGGGCACCTTTTTTTCCATACTTCAAAGCCTCTTTAACAAATCGAGGATCCATTTCACATTGAATATTGACCATTTCACTTCCTGTTTTTAAAGTCCACAGCGTTTTATTTTCAATTGTTTGAATGTCTATAATTTCGGCTTCCAATTCAACGATTTTATTCAGGTATTTGTTCAATGCTTTTACTTCATCGGTGTCAAACTCTAATATCCATTCATCTGGTTTGACTACAAATTCAGCCTTTTGGTTTAATAAATTTTTATGCGGTTTATTATATGTGCTGTAGACATAAAAGCCCGCAATACAAAATATGATTAAACTGATACCCAAATAATACTTCTTCATATAATTAATTATTCTTTCTTCCTTGATTAATCCAGGCTTCCAAGATGCCAATTTCACAATCCGGCATTTTATCAGCTCCTTGTGGCATTGCCAAAAATCCACCTTCCCGCTTTATAGCACCTAAAAACTTTCCCTTCTCAATAAAATTTACTAAATCCAAATATCCTTCAAATTCATAAACGGAAACCGTATTATTATTTCCATGGCAAACATAACAGCGATTTTGTAAAATAGGATTCACATCTAAATTATAACTTACATTTAACGTGTCGCAAAGCTCAGGATTTGGGTATAGATGCTCTTCAGAATCGTAAAAACAAGATTCCAAGCTTAAAACAAGGATAGCAAAGCCAATCAGTATTCTTAGCATGAATTAATTATTTAGGAGGCCCTGGCTTATCCAGGCTTCGATTTTTAAAATTGAACAGGCATCCAGCTTTTTACCACCTTTTGGCATCTGTACACAGCCAATTTTCCAATTAATTACACATACCAGGCTCCCGTCTAAAGCAATCCGTTTTACTTCATTATAATTTGTCAAAGATAAATTCCCAAGTGGTGGATTTCCTGAATGACAAATTTTGCAATTTGTATTGATTATTGGAGTAATTTCTTTTGAATAGCTCACAGAAATTGTATCACAATTTTTAGAATTCGAACAACTGTCATTGGTAGCACCTTGCAAAATCCATTGTGCAATCAGGTTCTTCTGTTCAGTAGTCAATGCATTCATTGGTGGAGGTGGCATTCGGTCTTTTGGATCAGAATCAATAATTTTATCAAATAGTTTACCACTATTCAAATCAAATGCTTTGACTTTTCCAGTTCGAATAATATTTTCATAGCTGTCTAAAATAATGCCCTCTTCATGTTTTAATGCATCATGGCATCCGCTTAATGCACAACTGGAATAAAAAATAGGTGCAATTTGATTTTGAAAATAAACTTTCGTACTATCACAAGGATTATTATCAATTGAATTTCCGGTTGTATCCACTGGATTGTTGATTGCAATCTCCGGATCATGAACACAGCCATTGATAAAAAAACTTCCTGTTGCCATCAAGGAAACTAAAACTACAATTCTAGGAATCAAGTTCATCAGCATACAATACGACAAAATTATTACAGAAATTGCAGGCAAACAGTTGGTAAACAACTAAAAAGGCGAATAAGCTGGATGAAGTGGTAAAACGAAGGAATAGGGCAATCATTTGTTTATTCCATTCCCGGGATGGTTCCACCCAACCAGCGCTTAAATGAACCCGCTTTCTCTGTACTCACCAGGATTTCTTCGTCTAAAACTGGTTTTAAATTAATTTTAATTCGTGATTTAGAATACACTTGCATGTCTTCAATGGCCTTTAGATGCACGATTAATCTTCTGTTAAGTCGAAAATAAGTTTCAGGCGGTAGCATTTCTTCAATTCGATTTAATGACAAATCGATTGGAAATTTTCTGCCTGCCCAATTATAAATAAGGGTAATTTTCTGATCAGAATAAAAATATGCAATATCCTCCAGTGTCAATATTTTAAGCGATTTTCCCATTTTTACTAAAAACCTGGAATTCCGCACATCTTGCTTTTCGGGGGTAGTTTCTATTTTATGAACGGCCAATTCAATAACATGCTTTATTGCGTGATCCAATTCTTCCATTTTGATTGGTTTCAACAAATAGTCACTCGCTCTGACTTTAATTGCAGGTAATGCAAATTGATCGTATGCCGTTGTAAAAATTACCGGACATTCAAATTTAAATCGATCAAATAACTCAAAACTTGTTCCGTCACCTAATTGAATATCAAAAAACAGGATGTCTGCCTGACTGTGTTTTTCCTGTGCAAAAAACTGTTGGGCTTCTTCTAAGCTACTGAGATTTGCTACCACTTCAATTTGAGGATTTAATTCATTCAGCATCCGGATCAATCGTGCGGATGCTAACTTTTCATCTTCCAAAATAATTACTCGCATGGGTTTTAATTTATTGCAGGAATAATAACAGTAAAAAAAGAATCATCCTGAGAAACACTGATGGATTTTTCAGTTAAAAGTTGATAACGAATCCGAATACTTTCTAATCCAAATCCGGTGGAATCCTGCATCAGTTTCTTTCGGTTTAAAGTATTTTTAAATAAAATGCGTTGTTGGTTAATATCAACAAAAATATTCATCGGCTTGAATTTACTAAAATCATTGTGTTTAATCGCATTCTCCAATAAAAGTTGCAAAGTTAGCGGCGCAATTTTGAAATTGAAATCCTCACCACTTAAGTTTAAATAAATATTCTCCGAAAATCTCAATTTTAGCAAATCGAAATAATTTTTTAATAATTTTATTTCCTCCCGCAACTCAATCAAAGGTTGATCCCGGTAAAACAGCATATTTCTAAAATAATCCGATAATTTATCAGTAAATTCTACAGCCTTTGAAGGGTTTTCCTCAATAAGGGCAATCAACGAATTAAAACTATTAAATAAAAAATGTGGATTTACCTGATTTTTTAATAGTTCAAACTCCAATTCGGCTGTTTTACGTTTCGTTTCTTCTGCCTTTATCCGTTGTTTTTCTCTAAAATGCAACACATATCTAAAACAGGCAACTAAAACCGTAGTTGTTAGTAAAAGGAACCACCAACGTTTCCAAAATGGAGGTTGGATTAAGAATGAATATTGAATTTGACTGTTGCATATAAAACTTTTATCTGTACTTGCCTGAACAATCAATCTGTACGACCCAGGGTTCAAATTCGAATAACTTACTTTGCCTTCTTTCGCATAATGCCATGTTTTCTCATGGCCTTCCATAATATACTTATACTGAAGATGATCTGTTGCTAAATAATGAATTGCTGCAAATTCAAATGAAAATTGGTTTTGACCTGATTCAAATCGTCGGTTTTGATTTATTGAAACACTTTTCTCAAACTGTTGAATTTTTTTGAATGAAAGCTGTGGAGGTAAGATCGTGTTTACAATTTCAGGTGAAATCCGATAGATTTTATTTTGACAAGCAATCCAGACAATTCCCTTAGGGTCTTGGTACATGGCATTGACCGATGGCCTCATATCTGATAGTCCTAATTCTTCATCTAAAGTCAAGCTATATTCTGAATTCAAATTTATCAATGTAATGTAACCTATACTTGCAGCCAACAAAACCGAATCGTTTAATAAACAATTACTTTCAAAGCCACCGTATCTCAAATCAGAATGTAACCAATGAATCGTATCAACACCAAGATTTATAATACCAATGCCCTTTTTAGGAGCATTTACAACCATTCGATTCTTTCGAAAATGTTCGATACTTAAAATGCTGGTAGATTTTAATTCGGAAATAAGTGGTTTAAATTTGTTGCTGCCGGATTCGAGATAAGAAATTCCATAACCGTCTGAAGCAACATATAAATTATCAGAAGGATCTGAAACAATTTGATATATAAAATTTGTCGGCAAACTTTGAGATTGTGTGTACACCTGCATCTCCGTGCTTAAATTCCGCGAATCCGGCCTCTTATTAGGCAATCTTACGATTCCTCCAAGAGTACTGATCCAAATATACCGATCGTTTCCTGTAATTTGTAGTAAGTTATTATCAGGTAATCCCTGCTTCTTAGTTAATGAAATTTGTTGGCCACTTTGATAATTATAATAGATTAAGCCTTTTCCATAACTCGCAAGCCAAATCCATGGAGCTTCTGTTGATGGAAAAATAGAATTCAAATTATAATCTATTAAGGATTTCTTGTGAATTTTGCCCGTATACATATCTATGTCATACAAACCTTTGGTAGTCCCCGTGAGTAGAACCTGACGTGTGGTGTCTAAATACAAACACTGCACATTCATGTTTGGTAAGTCATATTGCAACACCGGCGTATATAAAGAAAATAGACCTTTTGACTTGTGTAAAATCCAAACATTATTCATCCTGTCAATTATCATGGATTCCGCGGATTCGAAATCGATACCAGGATCCTTACATTCAGTTAAAACTCCATCGGATAACCCAAAAACATAAGATTTATCGGTTAAAAAGAAAATCAGTTTGTCTTGATTTGAAATTTTAAGGATGGATCTTTTATTCCATTCCGGCCATAAATTGCGAATCCTGTTTTCTTCTGGATTCCATACCAATGGCCCTTTTGACAGACTATTGATAAGATAGGAATCATTTGAATTTACAATGTTTTGAAAAATATCTTCCTGAGGCAAGCCAGGAATATTTACCTGGGTACATTTTTTCTGATTCGCCTGAATTTCCAAATGATAAAGGCCCCGGTCACTTGCTACCATCACACCATTGGCGATTGAGCTCACCATATCATTAATATTCAAATCCTTTAGACCATCTTCTATTCCAAAATGTGCCCATTCCTTTTGATTAAACACATATACACCTTCGCCTTTTGTTGCAATCCATGTATTATTAAATTGATCAATAACTAGTTTCGAGATGGCTACCTTTATTGGAAAATTTTTAGCTTGCCATTCTGAAAATTCACGGTCATTAATCATGTAAATGATCCCATCATAACTGGCCAATAACAACACCCCATCTGATACTTCTGCCATGGCACTGATGCGATGTTCAGCAATTACTTCAGAATGTTGAATAAACCACTCATTGATTCCATCATACATGATAATCCCATCTGAAGTGGCAATATAAAACCAACCCTTTTGATCTTGATACATGTTTTGATAGCTGGTACGAGCTGTCAGGGTTTGAAAAGGATGTTTAACCAGAATAGATTGTAAACCGTTTTGAGAAAATAGTGTATGGCACCAAAACAGGCACAATATCAAAGTCCATTTATTTGCTAAACCGACCTTTAACATGAACTTTGATTTCGTTTGATAATTTTTGATGTACGATTCTTGGTACGCTTATTTTAAAATCCTCCAGACTAATAAAAAATTCAGAATCGAAATTCAAGATTCCGTTTTTTCGGAATATCCGAACTGTAAGAATTCGTTCTTGAATTGTGCCATGAATATCAAAATTGCCTTTTACCCGAATGATTTCATCTTCAACAACATCATAATTTACCTGATCAATAATTTTGCCATAAAATTTAGCCTGAGGATATAAACCGGACTCCATATAATTTTCATTAAAATGAATTTTCTGAAGGGGATTATTAAAACCATCAAATGAATTAATATCCACAACAAAAGCAAAACTATTTTCATGTAAATTAATTAAACCATGCAACTTATCTGAAATGGCTTTGATTTCCTCCTGGGGTGCTTTACTGTAAAAATCTATTTTACCGCGAAGTTTAATATTTTGTCCTAATACATTCTGACTCGACAAAACAATGAAAAGTGAATTAATAAAAAGTAGAAAAATAAATTTGTAATTCATAAAGTCTTAAAATCAAAAAAACAAAATACCAGAGTACGTTTTAATAAATTCAATTTCATGGTAGGATTATCAACATCCAATTTAGGAAATTGATTCAATAACTGCAGCAATTCCCTGACCACCCCCGACACATGCTGTTACGATTCCATACTTTTGATTTCGCAACTCCAATTCATTTAAAATTGTCATGGTCAGTCTGGTTCCACTGCAACCCAATGGATGACCCAATGCAATGGCTCCTCCATTCACATTGACCAGATCCGGATTTAAGCCTGCTTCTTGAATTACTGCCAAAGCTTGTGCTGCAAATGCTTCATTTAGTTCAATTAATTGAATGTCTTGTAGATTCATAGTAGCCTGTTGCAATGCTTTGGGAATGGCAGCACAGGGACCAATACCCATGTGAATCGGTTCAACACCGGCAACCGAACAAGAAACGAGTCTTCCTAAAGGCTTGAGGCCGGTTTGTTTTAACATCGATTCACTCATGATCAGTGTAAATGCTGCTCCATCGGTAGTTTGTGAAGCGTTGCCCGCAGTAACGGACCCGTTTAATGCAAATGCAGGCTTAAGTTCATGCAAAGCTTCCAGATTGGTATCTTTTCGAATGCCTTCATCATTGGCTATTTCTAAACTTCTCTCTACCCGAGTATTGTTTTCTACTGTAACTTCTGTGATGGAAACTGGAGTAATTTCCCGCTTATAAAAACCATTTTCTTGAGCTTTCGCTGCCAGTTGATGCGAACGCAACGCAAATTGATCTTGAGCATCCCGGCTAATTGTAAATTTTTTTGCAACTGCTTCTGCGGTTAGTCCCATCCCAACGATATAATCCGGATGCTCTTTCGCCAATTCATAGCTGGGCGCAAATTTGTAACCTTCCATAGGTATCATGCTCATATTTTCTACGCCACCGGCAAGATAACAATGTCCCATACCCGCACGGATTTTTGCAGTTGCAATTGCTATGGTTTCAAGACCTGATGCACAGTAGCGATTTACTGTCATTCCGGCAACATCTTTTCCCAAGGCTCTCATGGAAATTTGTCGTCCAATTTGTAATCCTTGTTCTCCTTCCGGATTGGCACAACCCACGATCACATCGTCTATCATTTTAGAATCCAGGGAAGGATACTTTTTAATCAACTCTTTAATTAGATAAACTGCTAAATCATCTGATCGTGTATAGCGAAAGCCTCCTTTTTTTGCTTTTGTAAAAGCAGAACGTGAGTAAGCGACAATATATGCATCCTGCATAGAATCAAATTTTTAGTTGATAGGTGTTAGTTGATAGTTGATAGTTGTTAGTTGATAGTTGATGGTTGATAGTTGTTAGTTGATAGTTGATTTTGCATGTTGATGTTTGAATTATTGAATCAAACATTCGATTCTGAAAAATAGGATTTAAGTTCATCATAAAAATAATCCAGTGCATTGTAAACGGGCAATGGAATCCCTCCCCCTAAAGCACAAAGCGAACCACGTTTCATCGTATCTAACAAATCACGCAATAATTCCAAATCAATTTTATAATCAGAATCTTTTTGTGCTTTTTGTAATAATTCTTTACCACGTGTGGAGCCTATTCTACATGGAAAACACTTTCCACAACTTTCATGGGCTGTAAAGGCGAATAAATGTTCGAGATAACTGATCATGGAAAAACTATCCGGCACCGAAACCATGGATGCATGTCCTAACATAAATCCATTTTGTGCAAATGATTCAAAATCTACAGTCAATACATCTACTTTATGAATTGGGACCAGTCCACCCAATGGTCCGCCAATATGCAGTGCTTTTACTTTTGAATGAAAGCCTCCACCTAATTGATAAACCACTTCATTTAAGGGAGTGCCCATATCAACCTCATAAATACCTGGTTTGTTAAAAAAACTATCGAGTGACATCAGCTTGGTTCCGCTGGATTTTGCAGTTCCAATGGATGCAAATTGTTTACCTCCGTTTGTTGTGATAAAATAAAGGTTGGCAAGTGTTTCTACATTATTGACGATAGTTGGTTGACGAAATAAACCTTCGAAAACAGGAAATGGCGGTCGCACTCGTACTTCCGGTCTTTGGCCTTCTATGGATGAAAGCAGAGCCGTTTCTTCTCCACAAATGTAGGCACCCTGGGCTTTGATCACTTTAAATTCAAATTGAAATGAACTGCCCAAAATACGATCACCTGTCAAGCCAGCATTGCGAAATTCTTCTACAGCTTCGTTGATTCGGTCTACTGATTCCGGGTATTCTGCCCGTATATAAACAACGCCTCTGGATGCACCGGCAACATATCCTGCAATCAACATTCCTATTAATAGAAGATAGGGTTGATGTTCTAAAATATATCGATCCGAATAGGAACCTGGATCTCCTTCATCTGCATTGCAAACAATAAATTTTTGTTTTCCATTGACTTTAGAACAGGTATCCAATTTTATCCCAATGGGAAAGCCTGCACCTCCTCTTCCTCTCAATCCTGATAATTTAATTTCTTGTAAAACAGTATCCGGATGGGTTTGAAATACTTTAGCGAGGTCCATTTTAATTTGATCAATGGAAGGTGGTTCGCCGGTTAAGATTTGATGCCCTTTGTGTTTGACATGATAGCGATCCCGAATCCGTTTCGAACTTTTTTTGATTTGCTCTAATTCATCGATTGCATTCCCTGAATAATTCGCGCCATCAAAATTAAAAGCTGCATTTTCATGACAGCGACCCAGGCAACACATTTCTCCAATTTCAGATTTCTCGAAATGGCCTGAAATTTTATCGATGAGCTCATTTTGTGTTCCGGCTGTCAGACATGCTGACCCATTGCAAACATAAATTTTTTTACCGCGATTACTTTCTTTGGTAAAATCATAAAAACTTGCAGTTCCAAAAATACTTGAGGTACCCATCAGGTATTCCTCTGCCAGTTTTGCTATTTCTTCTTTTGAAAGGGGGCCCAATTGCTCAGAATGATTGCCGATGTTTTCAAACAGATTATTCTGGAGTCCCTGTCTTCCCGATAAATGGCTTAAATTTTTTGACATACAAATGCAGTATCTGGTGTTTGAATTGTGAAATTAAGCATTCCCGGACTATTTTTATAATCAATATATTTAATTGTTTATCTGTATATTATGTATATAGTAATTATTTATATAATAATTATTAACAAATTGAAAGCACAATTCTTACCTTGGAATGTAAAACCTATTCTAAACCTTCAAAACAAACGAACATGGACTTAACTTCAATTTTAATCAACACAGTAGCTGGTGCTGGCGGTGGCTGGCTGGGCAATATGCTTAAGAAAAACGGCCTGGGTATGATTGGTAACCTTATAGCAGGTGGAGCAGGAGGTAATGTGTTACCTATGATTACGACCGCCCTGGGACTTTTTGCAAACAGTGCAGGCGAAGGTGGTGGAATCAATATTATAAATATCATCATCGCCCTTTTAGGTGGATCAGCAGGTTCATTATTAGGTGGCCTATTTAAAAAAGCAGCTTAAAAACAAACACTTCTTTTAGCCACTTTGGGAAACCAAGGTGGCTTTTTTATTTAGAAGAAAAACCAACCGGATTATAAAATAATAAAATCAATATTTGCTTGAAGTTCATTACAACTCCAAATACTCCAACCAGTGTCTGGATTTACGATTTCCAAAATGTTCGATCTGATGACGACAACTGAATCCATTGGCAATAAGGTGTGTTTCCGGTTTGGATTTTTCTATGGCTGGGATTAAACTGGTTTTTACAATACGCTCTGATAAATCGTAGTGATTTTTCTCGTAACCAAAGGAACCGGCCATACCACAACAACCGGAATTGATTTCCGAAAATGCATGATTGTAAAATAACAAGTGCATAGATTTTGTTGTAAACATTGCTTTTTGATGACAATGTCCGTGAAACAAATAATCCCCTTCTTTAAATTTCAAATGGCTTAACATTTTATCTTCCCTGCTGATAAAATCTTCTATCAGGTAGATTCGTTCCGATGCATCGCGGGCCCATTCTGAGTCCATTAAATCCGGAATGTCATCTTTTAGTGCAGATGCACAGGATGGTTCACATACCAATACCGGAATTTTTTGATCCAACCAGGGTTTTAAATCATTAAACAACTGACTGCCTTTTGTCTTAGCTTGATCTAATAATCCATGAGAAATAGCCGGACGTTGACAACATTGTTTGTCGTAGACTATGACTTCATATCCAAATTGCTCTAATAATTTTTTTGCCGAAATGCCGATCCCGGGCTCATGGAACTTCATATAGGTATCTGCAAATAAAACTACTTTGTTGTATGGATTTGATGTTGTGGAAGTGGACCGCGCTTTAAAAGGTTTTAATGTATATTCAGGTAAAATGCGTCTCTGATCCAATCCTGAAATTTTTTGCAGCAGCTTTCTAAATGGTTTCAATTTCATCGTACCATTGACCATACCCGCCATTAAACCGCTATTCATGTTTCCAAAAAAATCCTGCCATGCAATCAAGCGATCCGATATAGAAAGACCCTTTTTGTTCAATTGAAAATGCAAGATTTCTGATTTCAATTTTGCCATGTCCACATTACTTGGGCATTCGGACTTACATGCTTTGCAGGACAAACATAAATCCAATGCTTCCTGCAATGCTGGACTGTCCATTCCGTAATCATCTAATTGTCCACTCATGGCTAATCGCAATACATTGGCTCGTCCACGTGTGCTGTCTTTTTCCTCCAGCGTTGCACGAAAACTTGGACACATGGTTCCGCCGGTATGCTTCCTGCATTCACCTACCCCATTGCATAAATGAACTGCATCTGCAAAACCACCTTCATTGCGATAATGAAACATGGATTGAAACGCTATGTCTTTGTAAGTTGTCCCATACCGCAAATTGGAATCAACGGCCGGTGCATCTACTATTTTTCCAGGATTCAATAAATTCATCGGATCGAAAACTGCTTTCACCGTTTGAAATGCTCGGTACAATTGATTGCCAAAAAATTCTTCGTTATATGGACTTCGCGCCAATCCATCTCCATGTTCTCCGCTCCACGAACCTTTGTATTTTTTTACCAATTGCAACACCTGCGACGAAATCTTTTTCATGCGCTCGATATCCTCCCCATCCCGTAAATCCAATAATGGTTTTACGTGGAGAAGTCCAACGCTTGCATGCGCATAGGCAAGGACAGG
Organism: Saprospiraceae bacterium; assembly: GCA_016714025.1. NCBI lineage: Bacteria > Pseudomonadati > Bacteroidota > Saprospiria > Saprospirales > Saprospiraceae > Saprospiraceae bacterium. The sequence goes on from JADJOB010000001.1 coordinate 743,920, forward strand.
GGTTTGATTAAATTTACATACTTCAAAGACTTCCCGGATGTAATCTGAAAGATGTTCGAGCGGCACGGCTGCATCTTCAATAAATGCAATGGGTTTGCGATGTCCTTTTACACCCATCAATAAACCAAGACCTTTCTTCCGAACTGTAAACACTGCTTCGATTTCCTGCTTGTTAGAAATAACCGGCCAGGCATATCCTTTCTGTTGATTTTGCAAATGCTTTGCCAATGCATTAGCATGTTCGATGGCTTCTTCTTGTGTTTCACCATAAAATTCAACAACTAAAACACCCCCAGGATCTCCTTGTATAAAATGACAATAATGTTTGGTCTCTAAATTTTCGCGGCTGCGTTCAATCAACATGTGATCCAACAATTCAACAGCAGCAGGTTTGAATGCAACAATTTCTGATACATGTGCAATGGATTCAAAAAAATCTTCAAAATGAACTACACACAAACATTGATGTTTTGGAGTGGGCTCCAGATTTATTTTTGCAGCAAGAATTAAAGCAAGGGTGCATTCACTGCCAGTTATTAAATCACAGAGATTCCATTCATTATTTAAAAATTCATCGAGATTGTATCCTCCTACACGTCGCATGACTTTTGGAAAACGTGCTTCGATTTCCGGTCTGTTTTCCTGAATAAGCTTAAACAACTCACGATAAATATGGCCCTCTTCATCTTGCAATTCAAGTTTTTCCTCCAGTTCAGCAGTAGTTAAATTTTTACACTGAATGATATTACCATTTGCCAGGGCAATTTTTAATTCGATGACATGATCCAGTGTTTTTCCATAGCGTATGCTTCGTGTCCCGCTGCTATTGTTTGCAATCATCCCACCTACGGTTGCGCGTGAAGTAGTTGCAGGATCTGGTGCAAAGTGCAGTTGATATGCACTCAAATTCTGATTCAATACATCCCGCACAATTCCAGGTTCGACCCAGGCCCATCTTTCTTCCGGATTAAATTCCAGAATTGAATCCATGTATTTTGTAAAATCAATTACAATGGCTCTGGCAACTGTTTGGCCAACCAAACTGGTTCCACCACCGCGTGCCATAACCGGCACTTTATGCAAATTTGACCATCGTAAAATTGCAAGTACATCTGCTTCATTTTTTGGAAGCGCAACAGCCAAAGGTAGAATTTGGTAATTGCTGGCATCGGTGGCATAAATTCCTACATGCAGTGCATCGGTGTGTAATTCTCCTGCAAGTTGATTTTTAAGCTCCTGAAAGGGTAATTGGCTTGGGTGGTTCAATGGTTTATATAATTGGTACTGGAAATTCTTATTGTAACTATTCAATCAATGTTGAGCATGGTATTAAAGTACTGAAGGAACGATTATTAGAAAGCGTTCATTTCTACTAACAAAATTATTTATTTTATGCAATTTGTTCAAATATTCTAATTTTATAAAAAAATAGAAGCTATTGGAAACAGCGGAGCTCAAATTAAACAAACGAATTTATTCCATTGATTTATTGCGTGGAATCATTATGGTAATTATGGCCTTGGACCATACCCGGGATTTTATTCATTACGATGCATTCTTACATGATCCCCTAGATATTGAAACAACCAGTTTGGCATTTTATATGACGAGATGGGTCACGCATTTTTGTGCACCCATTTTTATTTTTCTTTCTGGTGTTTCGATCTATCTTCAAAGTTTTAGAAAATCAAAAATTGATCTCAGTAAATTTTTATTTAAACGAGGGCTCTGGTTGATTTTTGTTGAATTTATTATTATGGGATTCTTATGGAGTTTTAATTTCCAGTTTCCAATGTTTTTCTTACAAGTTATTTGGGCAATTGGAATCTCCATGGTATTTATGAGTCTTATAATCCATTTACCCTATATTTTAATATTAATTACAGGTTCGCTTATTGTTTGTTTGCACAATGTGTTGGATGGAATCAATTCAACACAGCAGGGTTTTTTCTGGGATGTTTTACACAATGGGCACTTTGCAGCGCATGCAATCAACCAAGATCACACCTTAGTGATTGTGTATCCGTTTTTACCGTGGTTGGGAGTTATGATGCTGGGCTATTGCCTGGGTAAATTATACGAGCAATCGACTTCAGCAGATTTTCGAAGAAAATTTTTATTAATAAAAGGGATCGGACTGATTTTGTTTTTTATTCTTCTTCGTTGGTCAAATTATTATGGTGATCCAATTCCCTGGAGTGCACAGAATGATTTTCTACATACGCTCTTATCTTTTTTCAATGTCAATAAATATCCACCTTCTTTATTGTTTTTATGCATTACACTCGGACCGGCATTGATTGTCCTCAGTTTAACCGATTCCATAAATGCTGCCATTGCATCATCGAATAAACTGGTCAAAATATTCAACATATACGGCAGTGTGCCTTTCTTCTATTACATTCTTCATTTTTATTTAATTCACCTCGTAGCAGGTGTTTTATATTTTACCCGAGGTCATGCCTGGTCTGAACCGGACATTATTCCCAATGGACCTCCCTTTGCATTCATGGTTTCCGGCGAAGGCTATTCTTTAGGTATCGTGTACCTGGTATGGATCCTGGTTGTAATCAGTTTATATCCTCTTTGCAAATGGTTTAGCGAGTACCGGAAACGGAATTCGTATTGGTGGCTGGGGTATGTTTAAGGGATTAATTACGAATTACGAATTATCAATTACGAATAAAATTCACAAATTCGTAATTGATAATTCGTAATTGGTATCTCGTAATTCGTAATTCGTAATTCGTAATTCGTAATTCGTAATTCGTAATTGATTTTATCTTGCAAAAGCAGTGGCCCGTTTTTCTCTGATTACGGTCACTTTTACTTGTCCGGGATATTGCATCTCGTCTTGAATTTTTTGTGAAATCATGAATGCGAGATCGTCTGCATATTGGTCGGTTACTTTTTCGCTTTCTACGATTACGCGCAATTCGCGTCCGGCTTGGAGGGCGTATGCTTTTTGGACGCCTTCATAGGTCATTGCTAATTCTTCCAATTCGTTAATCCGTTTGAGGTAGGATTCCAGAATTTCCCGACGGGCACCTGGGCGAGCACCTGAGATTGCATCGCAGGCTTGTACGATTGGAGAGATGATATTATTCATTTCAATCTCATCGTGGTGCGCACCTACTGCATTGATGATGATTGGATTTTCATTGTATTTTTCGCACAGCTTCATGCCAAATAAAGCATGTGACAATTCAGATTCTTCTTCAGCAACTTTTCCGATATCGTGTAAGAGTCCGGCCCGTTTTGCCAATTTAATTTGCTTCGGATTCAGACCCAATTCAGCTGCCATCACGGCACAGAGGTTTGCAGTTTCTGAAGAGTGTTTCAATAAATTCTGACCGTAAGACGAACGGAAACGCATGCGTCCAATCATTTTAACCAGGTAGGGATCCAATCCATGAATATCCAGATCGATGATGGTACGTTCTCCGATTTCTACAATTTGTTCGTCGAGTTGTTTCTTCACTTTTGCAACGACTTCTTCAATACGAGCCGGGTGAATTCTGCCATCTGCTACCAATCGTTTTAATGAAAGGCGTGCAATTTCACGTCGGATTGGATCAAAACTGGAAATAACAATAGCTTCCGGAGTATCGTCAACAACAATTTCTGCTCCGGTAGCGGCTTCCAGAGCACGGATATTCCGGCCTTCTCGTCCGATGATTTGTCCTTTGATGTCATCGCTGTCCAGATTAAATACTGAAACTGAATTTTCAATGGTGTATTCAGCACACATCCGTTGAATGGTTTGGATGACTATTTTCTTAGCTTCTTTATTGGCATTTGTTTTGGCTTGTTCGATGACTTCACGTTCAATAATCATCGCATCGTTGCTTGCTTTTGCTTTAACCGCTTGCAAGAGATGTTCCTTTGCCTCAGATTCATTCATGCGAGCAATCTGTTCCAATTCCTTGATGCGCTTTTCATTGGCAAATTCCAATTCTTCTTTTTTCTTGTTGACAATTTTTAACTGGAGATCAAGATTTTCACGCAACATTTTAACCTCACCTTCGCGATTTTCAATATCCTGGGTTTTGGCTTGAATATCCTTTTCAATTGCGACAGCCTTTAATTCACGCTCTTTGAGTTCGACGGACTGGGTTGTTTTATAACTTTCAAAATCAGCTTTCAGTCGGGCGAAATTGTCCCGTGACTCCTGAATTTTTTGTTGTTTGATGGTTTCATTTTTCTGTTCAGCTTTGGAGACGATTTTTTCAGCCTTCATTTCTGCTTCAGAAACCATGCGTTGAGCGGTTACCCGTGCTTTTTCAATTTCCAGATCACTGATCCGGTTAATTTCCTCTAATTTTCTTTGATTGGAACGTTTGAGAATGGCATGAACGATGAAATAACCGATGCCCATTCCGGCCATAAGGCCCCAATAATTGCTACAAGTACATCTTGCATTCTGATATGTTTTAAGCAGGTCTTGCCATCAGAATGTGGTGGTAGAAAAGCTTTGCGTCATGCAGCTAATGAATTGCCGATCCTGGCAACCAAGTTTCTGTTTCCCTTCAGGTGTTTTCAGATTTAGCGAATAATGACAAAACTCTATTTATTATGAATTTAATAAAACAACCTTTAACCAAGCACCACATATCCCCCGGACTAATTACAATTTCTTGTAAAACAGACCTTTATATATAAATAATGTTTACAATGTCAGATTTTACTCTCCATAGAAAGAAATCCAACGCTTGCAAATATAGAAAAATTATATGAAAAAATTGAAGATTTTGTTGGGAAAGGCCGACAATTAACCATACAAATAAGAGGTGGAATGGGATTTAACGAATAAAATGTTTAAATTTGTAGACAAGCACCCCCAAAGTTCTGAACTAATAAATTTGACAACAGCTCTACCAAAAATACATGTTGTTTAAAAAATGAAAACAATTCAAAACTGATTTTCCATTTCATTTTTCAGCCCACACTTAAAAAAAGCCAGATATTGAACCTGGCTTTTAAAATCAAAAAACTTGAAATATTTTAGACGGTTTTTCTAAAATCCTATCAATTTATATGTTTTCCGTTCTCCATTTACATAAATGGAAGCAAACAGCATTCCAGTAAATGGTAAATGCATTTCGGTAGAGACCTTCCCTTTTCCTTTTTGCATTACACCGCTGGAATATAAATTTTTTCCCTGAGCGTCTGAAATGACTATTTCTACTTTGGCAGATTGGTCTAAATTGAAGTCGATTTTACATTTTTGCTTAAATGGATTTGGGTAAATCTGCAGATCCAGATTTTCTAAAATGGTTGAATTAACTGCAACCGGATTTCCCAAATTTGATTTTCTCGAAATTACCAAAGTAGTACTTTTATTAAACCGCACTTCTTTTCCAGAAGCATCTTTTAATAATGCGGCATTTGCGGAAGAAGGTTCCTGAATTGAAATAAACATGTACTTATAATCTGGAGTAAAGGTCATGCCAGTAGGTTCTGATCCAATAGGTGTTTGTAAAAACAACTCAACTTTTGGATTGGTTTGGGTATGATCAGGTCTAACAACCCAAACAAAATTTGAACCCCCGTCTTGTAAAACCCATAAATTTCCTAAATCATCAAATGTAAGGTTATCATTGCCCTGACCCCAATCTTCTGCAACTACCAGGTCATTGGAATTCAGTCGGTATGCATTGTCTCCTACAAATGTTTCAAATCCACTTACAGTATTTCCTTCGTCAGTAAATCGATACACCCTACCAACTCCTTTTACCGAAAAATACACTTGATCATTCAAGGGATTTATTTCTACATCTTCTACCCCTGCAAATTGGGTAGCTCCATTTTGTTTCGCCCATTGTTTGACATCGTTACGTTCCTGAGTTGTTGTATTGGGAACTTCCAACCAAACTCCTTGTGAACTCGTCGGTTCTCCATTTTGAATGGTGCCATTTAATTTTAAAACATAAAGTTTGCCAGCAGATAAGTTGCCTTCCTGATCGGCAATAAATTTATATACATTTCCATCCGGTGCATCCTCACCTTGATATAATGTTTTTCGATCGTTTTTAACAACTGCATTTTCATGATCCATTCTTCCCAGTGCCCATAATTTTTCAGGACCTTTACCATAATTTTTTACAGCTCTCGTTTTTGGATCAATCTCGATACTCCAACCAATATCCAAATACCCATCAGAATTGGCATCTACGTTTAGGGTCGTTTCTTCACAGGTAATGATGGTATTCCAAGGGGTTACAGCACCTGAACAATTTTCTGATGTCATCACAACGGGTGAAAAATCTACAGGACCAGAAGAGTTGACTTCCCACAATTTCTTTGTTTGATTAAATTTCATATCCAAAATAGAAACTCCTCCTATGGTCTTTTCATGGTTGATAGACAAATAGCCTTCTGTACTACTTCCATTAATTGGAACATATCCTGTAAAATCAAAATTAGATGGAATGTTGCCTTGAGTTCCTATGTATGCATCATCAGTTGCAATAATATACTGGAATGCATGACTGTCCGGTAATTCAATCGATTCATCTTGTGATCTTGGTAAGAGGGATGTAAAACAAGCAATGTGTTGATCGTTTCCATTGGTACAACCCAATCTTGATGGATTTGTATCAAATTTTTTATTCTTGATTTCTAAATCAAAAGATAAGTCTGAACTAAATCCCTCCCATTGATGCACTTCAACAGCGATTGTGTTGGTTCCATTCACAAAAAGCGTCTTCGGTACATCAAACAAATAAAAATAGCGCTCTTCATGTCCTAGAATACGTTTAACCGCTTTCGTGGAAGGTCGTATTGTTGTATCAGGCAAATTAATTCGAAATGCCTCTGCACCATTTACATAAACTACTGCACCATCATCGGTATTAATACTGAATTCAATTTGATTGCTCAAGGAATCCAGGTTTAGGATTGATATGTATTTACGAAAATAGTTGCTTATGGTTTTATTGTTTGCATCCGGTCCAAATTTTAATTTGGTAACTATAAATGGATCGCCATAACCTAGTGGTGCGGGTCCAGATTCCCAAGCATCGTCTTTGTAATTGATCGCAGCCCAATCAGCGGGAGGCGGTGTGGTCTGATCCCAATAATACCAATCTGACTTACGCTTTAATGGAAAATCGGTGACTGGCAATCTCGGTTTTACAGATTGAAAAAACTCAATGTTTAATTTTGGAGCATCAGATGGAGATCCATCATAGGATTCAGCTTCCCGTAAACCAGTCCCTTTAATAAATAAGGAAAGCGCATTTCCGCTGGTCCAATTATCTTGAGCTAGAATTTTATTAATGAGAGTTGAAATATTTACACTTTGTTGATCCAATGATTTTTCACCAATGGTAGTCCAGCTGCCCGCTGAAATATCCCATACAATCGAGTCAGAAAATACGGAGCGCTTTGTTAAATTAAAAGGATCATTTGGATTAAATGCCAAGCTGTTTTCTGATTTTTCAGCCCAGATGGTAAGCTTACAAGGATCTGTATTTTTATTGGTATTATCTACTGTAAATTGTAAATATGCATTTGTTACAAAAGTACCTTTCGTCAGGTTAATATTTGCAAATCGCATCCCTACATATTGTGGATCCACATTCCCTGCTGTTTCCATACCTAACTCCAAATCAGAACTTCCTATATCCATATTCCCAGGTACTTTCGTTTGATTGGGTCCTGGCAAATACTCTTCGATATCGTCTTCAGGAGTTAAAACGCTGAAGCTCGACTTTGCAACCGGAATGTAATCAATAATTAATTGAGCTGCATCCGCAGGAGAACCATCATAGGATTCCGCTTCCCTTAATCCAACCCCTTTAATAAAAAATGAGATTGCATTTCCTGATGTCCAATTGTTTTGATTCACTATTTGCTGAACTAACTTTGAAATGTCAGTACTTCTTTGGTCTGCTCCTTTTTGTCCAATTACAGTCCAACTGCCATTTGGAATTTCCCATATTATAGAATCATTCAAAACAGCTCGTTTTGTTAAATTAAAAGGATCATTTGCATTGTATGCCTGTGCATTGCTTGTGTTTTCCACCAAAATAGTGAGTTTGCTAGGATCTGTATTTTTATTCGTGTTGTCAACTGTAAATTGCAGATAGGCTGATTTAATTACAGATGATTTTGGAATATCGAGGGCTGCAAAACGGAGGCCAATATATTGAGGATCTAAATTTCCTGCAGTCTCCATACCCAACTCTAAATCCGAACTTCCAATATCCATATTTCCTGGTACTTTCGTTTGATTGGGTCCAGGTAAATACTCTTCGATATCATCTTCAGGTGAAGAAATTTTGGTTGTAAGATTTAATACCGGAGTAAACTCGATCACTAAAAGCGGTGCATCTGCTGGGGAACCATCATAAGATTCAGCTTCTCTTAATCCCGAACCTTTAATAAACAGTGCCAAAGAATTTCCTGGAATCCAATCTTGCTGATTAACTATTTGCTGTATCAGACTACTGATATTCGTACTCCGTTGATCCAATGACTTTTCACCGATTACTGTCCAACTACCAGGCGCAATATTCCATACAATGGAATCTTTAATAAAACTTCTGCTTGACAGATTAAATGCCTGGCTGGTATTAAATGCAACTGCATTTGAACTTAATTCTGCATAAATAAACAAATTACAGGGATCCGTATTTTTATTGTTGTTGTCAACGGTAAACTGAAGATATGCATTGGTAATCAAAGCACCTTTTGGAATTGCAATTGAATTAAACCGCATGCCAATGAGTTGTGGATCAATATTATCTTTTGTCTCCATACCCAATTCAAGATCAGAGCTCCCAATATCCATACTTCCTAGTACTTTTGTTTGATTCGCTCCAGGAATGTACTCTTCAATATCATCATCCGGTTGATTGACACGAATTGAAATCGTTTGTTGAGCGCTTATAAATTGAAATGTTAGTAGAATAAAAAACAATCCAAGTAATGTTGATTTCATAAAATAATTTTTCTCAAAATTAGAATCGCTTGTACTTATCAGGTAAATATTCAAGATTAAGACTATATTATTAAAATGTGTGGAAAATGTATTATTACTGTTTGTATATTACATAGTTAAAATTAATACAAATGAATTAATCACATCAATTATTATAAAATAAAAATCTTTTGTTTGTTTACATAGTTATAAACTACAATTTCAAAAATCTTAATAACCATTAATTGTAACACAAATCATACTTTTTTTAACATAGCACTAATTAATTTCTAATTAATACTAAACTTACATTTTGCATTAACTTTATAAACCAATAATAGCTGCATAATTATTACGCCGATAAGCTAAATTAATTTTGTTCGACTAAATTGTATGATCAAAATTGAATCACTCCAAGAATTAAAAAACACCTACTGCTATTTATTAATGAGCATTGCAACGCTGCTGCTTGCAATGCTATGTTATTACCCGAAAACTGAAAGCTTTCAATTACTCAATTTCTTTCATTGCAAAGGTTTAGATCAATTCTTTATACATATTACCTGGCTGGGAGATGGGATTTTTATTCTACTCATATTAATAATTTTAACTTCAGAAAAGAAATATTTACTCTCTCTAAAAATATTAAGTGCTTATGTAATCTCCGGGTTATTCGTTCAAATAATAAAAAATATAATTGATATTCCAAGACCGGCAAGTTATTTTAATGGAACCAATATCCTTAAATTAGTAGATGGAATAACTTATCATCATCATTCCAGTTTTCCCTCTGGCCATACAACTACTGCATTTGCTGTCAGTATTATTTTTGCATTTAATGCTGCACATAAACTCACCTCGGTCCTTTTATTTATTTTAGCATTCCTGGTTGGTTACTCCAGAATTTATCTTGGACAACATTTTCCTGAAGATGTTCTTGCCGGAATGATTATCGGTTCTTTCATTGGAATACAAATACATTTTACAATACCTAAAATGGTGAGACTGAATCTAAAATCTAAACAAAGGGAATTATCCTTCCAATAAGTTCTTAGCTAATTTAAAAGCTCAACCTACATTTTTAGATATGAATGAAATTCAATAAAAGCAAAATACCTGAAATTTATTATAGTTGCATTATGTGATTTTTTGTCACTAAAAATTAAAATCCTTGCTTTGCCACAATTAGGATACAAAATCTGAATACTAACAAATGGTATTAAAATATAAGCAAAATTCCTTAGAATTGAGAGTACTCTTGCTGTTTGCAATTGCAGCAGCTTTGCTGTTTTCTGGACTGAATGCAAATCCGATTTACATTAAAGATGAAGCAAAGAATGCACAATGTGCGCGTGAAATGTACAAACGCAATGATTTGCTAATACCAACATTTAATGGCAGGTTACGGTCAGACAAGCCTCCTTTTCCATATTTTGCAATGTATGCGTCTTACAAGCTCTTTGGAGTAAACCCATTTGCATCGAGATTTTTTTCCGCTATTTGCGGAATGCTTACATTGTTCTTTGTATATCATATTTCTAAAAAATATTTAAACAAAGAAACTGCATTCATTAGTGTTTGCTTACTTCTTAGTTCGTTTCATTTTTTATTTGAATTTAGAATGGCTGTTCCCGATCCCTACTTAATTTTTTTTATGACATCCACCATATTGAGTTACTTTCTATATACTCAAAAAAATAGATGGATCTACTTACTGATTTGTGCCGTTACTGCAGCAGCAGGATTTTTATCAAAGGGTCCCATTGCTTTAATTCTACCATTAATTGCTTTATTTGTCTGGTCACATTGGGATCAAAAAATGCAATTATTTTTTTCAATTAAATCGACCCTTTTAGTCCTATTCACATTTGTATTAATAGTGCCTTGGTTTCTAAAAATTCATTGGGAAACGAATGGACTTTATACACATGATTTTTTTATAACCAATAATGTGAATCGCTTTACGGACCCTATGGAAGGTCATAGTGGAAATGCCTTCATCATCATACTTTTTGTTTTAGTTGGAATGCTTCCTGCCACTCTATTTATTGAATATCCCATACGGAATCTTATTAAACATTCTACACCATCCCTAATCAAGCTTTCAGTTAGCTGTGTGCTTGTAATTATCGGTTTCTTTTGTTTTTCCAATACAAAGCTGCCAAATTATCCCATGCCGGCGTATCCATTTATTGCAATCATTACAGCATATGGGATACAGCAGGCTCAGGCAGTATTGCTTAAAAAATATATATGGATAGTATTTGCTATGATTTCCTTCATAATCCCTGTTTCTGTATTTTTTCTTTTAGGAAACATACCAGAAACAAAGGATTTAAAATATTGTGCATGCTTGCTGTTGATATTACCAATTAGCATATTTGCATTACTTTTTACAAAAAACAAATTGAGTCTCAATATGATACTATATTGTTTATTTTCATGCTTCTTCTTATTCAATTTCACTTTTTACAATGTAGTTTATCCCAAAATACTCGTTCGAAATCCTGTTATCATAACCAGCTCCCAATGGAATCCTAAGGAGCAATTATACGCTTACCAAATGTATAATCCCGGTTTTAATTATTATTTAGATAAACCGGTCTTCATATTGAAGGATTCAATTTCCCTGTTCAACACTTTAACAGAAGATCCATCACGAAAAGTAATCTCAAGGTTGAAACTATATGAAAATTTGGATACAAGTAAACTGCTGTTATTGGCGAGCTATCCTGATTTATTTGAATCGCCAACCACAGTGATTTTTAAATTGAAACCCAAGGATTGGCCAAACTAGATTTCTAATTTAATTGTGTTTACCTTTTTTATAAAAATTCTCAATTCCACTTGATCATCAGCTTAAAATGAGAACGATTAGACACTTTCAGCTCCTTGCTATAATTCATTGACATTTCTGAATAAAAATAAAAACTTGCAATTAAAAAATATGTATTATTTTCGATTGATTTTCAACTTCATTAAATCTTAAATATGAATACTTTCAAACTCCTGTTTCCTATTGCAATGGTGTTAATTGGTTTTTCCTGCGACAAAGAGGATACCAATCCAAATGGTACCAATGAATGCGATGCTGAGATTTTAGCTGATTGTTATGCGCACAATTGGAAGGAATTTTTAAGTTTGGATATGACTGTAGATGGCGCTCATTATAAAACCCAATATACCGTATCAGGCACCATAAGTATCTTCTCTTATAAAGCTACATTAAATACGATTTGTGATCTCTCAAAATTTATCGTTGATCTTAGCTCAAGTCTGGATCCGAATTTGACTAACTTTGACTATCTGGGTGAGGTCTATATTGAAGCTGAAGATTTTAAATTAAATTTCACCAATTTGGATGGGATTATTTCTTCACATTTTTCAGAAGAATTAAAACGTCCCAACATTAAAAAAATTGAAATTTACAATACCCTGCTTCGCTTAAATAATCAAAGTGGTTTGAGTGATGAAGAATGGTATAATCAAAATGTCAACTATCATGGAATGACCTTGCGGTATCGGAATAAGAAATAAGGAAACTGCATTAAAAGCTAAGAAGCTAAAAAGCTATTAAGCTATCAAGCTAAAAAGCTATTAAGCTAAAAAGTTAAAAAGCTTACAAGCTTAACAGTTTAACAAAAGAAGCATTGTTCCTCCTATCAACTAACAACCATCAACTATCAACTAATTTATTTCATGCAGAGACGCAGTGACGTTGAAACTCAAGGATGTCGGTATGATGGCAAGAATAGCCATCATTCGAAGATTTGTTGACCCATAAGGATGCCGACGATCCAAACGAATCGATTTCTATCTATTTAAAACATGGCTTTGTTTGGATGTCGGCATGCTGACAAGCTTTGCTTCGTCAGCATCCCGACGATCCAAGTGTCTCTTTCTTTCAAACTAAATTATTTCTTTGGATGTCGGGATGATGGCAAGAATTGCCATCATTCGAAGATGAGTTGACCCATAAGGATTCGAACCTTAACTGAATGAACCAAAATCACTAGTGCTACCGTTACACCATGGGTCAATTTCTAAACGGAGGGCAAAAATAAGCAGTTTTATTAAATTGGAAAGCCCTTTATTGGCTTTTTAAATGATAAATATCTTTTAATTCCCTTCCGCACTCATTGTAATCCATTCCAAAACCGACTACAAACTCAGGTCCAATCTCAAATCCGATGAAATTTAGAGGGATTGGATGCTTCAATTGAAGGGGTTTGTACAATAATGTAGCGATCGCCAGCTGTTCCAAATTTTGAGCCAATAGCACTTCAGAGAGCTGCTTTAAGGTATTTCCAGTATCAACAATATCTTCTAATATAAGCAAATTTTTGCCTCTAAACTGGTTTAATAATTGCCTGTCAAACTGAATTGCTCCAACTGAATGCATGCCTTGATACGACTTAACTTGCTGATAATGTGCATTGTAGTTAAATTCAAACCGTGGCATAATGGCATCGGCAAACATTTTAGCTCCGTCCAATAACACAAGAATTTCAAGTTGCTGTCCGGAATAGGCTTTGTTGATTTGTTGAGCTAACTCTTCAATTTTGTCAAGGATGCTGGAGTTGGGTATAAAGAGTTGAAATGTTTTATCAACTAATTGAATTTCAATCACCCAGTCCGTATTTATCCATCAAATAAACCAAACTGGCCATGGCAGCTGAACCTAAAGCCAATTCACGGGGATGTACTGCTTCGATTCGATCAATTTCTGTATGGTGGTAATCAAAATAGCGCTGAGAGTCCGGTTTTAAGCCAAGTAACAATCCTTTTTGACTTTTTAATTGGCCAACATCGGCTCCGGAACCACCTCTTTGAAGTTTGAGTTCGAATATTGACAATAGATCCTTCCACTTCATTAAGGTTTTTTCATATTTAACCATGACAGCAGAATCTGCATCATAACTAAATCCATGCGGCGTAAATCCGCCAGCATCAGACTCAATTGCTGCTAAATGAAACTCTTTGTTTTCGTTTGAAACTTGTGCATAGGTTCGCGCTCCAGCCAAGCCATTTTCTTCATTCTGAAATAATACACAGCGTATAGTTCGTTTGGGTTGGTATCCTAATTTTCTAAATAAATGAAGCACTTCCATCGAATGAACACAGCCGGCTCCGTCATCATGGGCTCCACCTCCGACATCCCAGGAATCCAAATGACCTCCAACTACAATAATTTCCTCTGGTTTTACACTCCCTTTAATTTCACCAATCACACTGTAGCTCTGTTTTGGGCCTCTTTGCTCACAATTCGTTTTGATATAAATTTGAGTTGGACTTACAGCCAGCCATTGACTCAATAAATCTGCATCTCTCGTTGAAATAGCTAATGAAGGAATCGCCTCCACGCCTTCATCAAAAATACTGGTTCCCGTATGAGGAACGTCATCTCTGCGACCGGTCATGGATCGAACCAAACACGCTTTTGCACCAAATTTAGCAACCGCATTGGGTCCGAATACCCGTTGATCTACACAGGAACCATAACTGGTAAATGTATGAAAATCGGCATCGTGAAATGCGCGGTTGAAAAACACTATTTTACCTTTTAGAGCCTCTCCTAATTTTTTTACTTCTTCAATGGTTTTTACCTCAACGACATCTCCCGATATCCCAACTTCAGGCGTTCCTGCAGAATTACCCAAAGCCAAAGCATGTATTTTTTTGGTTCCCACCAAAGGGTGATTAATAACTTCTACGACTTCCGGCGCGCCCCGGTACCAATAATTAATAGTACAAGGCTGCTTCCAAACTTTAGTACAACCGATGCTGTCTAAAATTTGATTTGTAAATTCAATGGCTGCCATATTTTGAGGTGATCCTGCAATCCGGTGTCCAATCGTTTCCGATAAATAATACAACCATTTATAAGCTATCTGCTCCTCAAGTGCCTGATTATAAATTTTTTTGATGAATAAAGAATCTTCTCTATTATTTTGCGCTTTAACAGTCAAGCAAATCACAGAATTAAAAATGAACACTAAACAAACAGCACTTTTAAAATTAAACCGAAGCATGGTTTCTTTGTTTTTTAATTAATGGAGAGGTTTACAAATTGCTAAATTGTTCCAAAATTACAAGAATCCGTTTACATTCATTCATTTAGTCATCAAATCGAATCAAAATCTTATGAAATTCAATGCACCTATTTTAGTTAGGATCTTTATGCTCGTTTTTTCAAGTCTAATGACCTCCTATGCCCAAATTGGCGAACAAAATGCCGAACAGGAAAAAAAGCGAATGGAAAAAATGCAAGAATCCATGAAAATGGAAGTTGCAGATGGTTGGAATCAAAAAGCTGGTATTGGATTGGACCTGGGTCAATTACTCAACATCAACCCATACGTAGGATCTGGTTCGAACAGATTGGGATTGGGTGGTGCTGTGAACTATAAATTTCAATATAAAAAATCAAAATTCAGTTGGTCGAATGACCTGCTGTTTAGCTTATCGACCCAACGCATCGGATCGGGAACCATTGCTGCAGGTTCTGATGATAAATTGCCCTTTGAAAAAGCACTGGATCTTTTAACATTCAATAGCAATTTTGCCTATCAAGTCCGTGAGGCTTCACCCTGGGCCTATTCTTTTGATCTAGGCTTGCGTACCCAGGTACTTTCTTCACATCAAGACTCTGCAAGCAGTAAAATTTATTTAAAAGAATTGCATGTGAATCCATACAACACGAATTTAGTTTCCAAGTTATTTTCTCCTGCCTTAATAACTCTGGCACCCGGTGTAAAATACACGCATGGAAAAAAATATTATGCTTTTCTTTCTCCTGTTGCCGGACAAATTCTATTAGTCAGTGATCAAAACATTGCCAATCTTGGTATTCATGGAACCAAATTGAAGGAAGGCAGTACCAATGAATATGAAACATCCAAATTTGCTTTGGGTGCCTTGGCTAAAGGTGGATACAGCAATACCTATTTTGAAAAATTAAATTTCAACACAGAGCTTTCTTTATTTTCAGATTATTTGGATAAACCACAAAACATCGATGTGGTCTGGACTAATAGCCTCGGCATTGAATTATTCAAAGGACTCAACCTAAGCCTACGCGGAGACCTCTATTACGACGATGACAAACGAAACAACATCAGCGATTCCAACGCAGTCGGCGGCTTCAAAGGCGTTGGAAAACGGGTAAATTTTATTGAACAACTGTTGATTGGATATACGAGAAATTTTTAAAGTAAGTAGCTGTTTAGCTGTTAAGCTGTTTAGCTTGTTAGCTTATTAGCTTGTTAACTTATTAGCTTGATAGCTTATTAGCTTGATAGCTTATTAGCTTGATAGCTTGATAGCTTATTAGCTTATTAGCTTCTTAGCTTCTTAGCTCAATTTACATTCTTTCAAGTTCAAAAGCTGCTTCTGCATTCTTCATTTGAATTTTGTTATAAAACTTAAACAAATCTTTATTAAGGCGCCGCAACCAATTTCTTACATTTTTTTGAATGTGGTCGGATGATGCTATCCGGGTTAAATTTGATTTGAAATTATTTTCATTGATGAATGGAAACCCATGCTCCAATAATACCCCATCCGAAGTTTGAAACATCCAAACTTCGGATCCACCATTTGGGCTGGTGGTTTTAATCAAAATAAATAAACTGTCCGGATTGATTTTTTGCTGACTTTCCAGAATCAATGAATCATTCAGAAAATAATTTCCCTGAAAACGATTTTTTTTCAAATCCGCTAAATCTTTGTCATAACAAAAGACATACGGATTAAATCGATAATAGTTTTTAAAGGCTTTAATAAATGCTTTATTAAACTGATCCCGGCCTAATTTTATTTCTGAAATGGTTTCGGCTATTTTTTGTTTACATTTGGCATTGCAATCGGACGCGTTTGCTGCTTTTTCATAGTGGAGTAGCTTGTTTTGATTGGATTCCAGACAAACCAAAAGTGTTGAATTTTTTAACTGCAGGATGCTGGAACCATCCCTGTGTATCATCCCTTTGTCCTGTGCACATATCGATACCAATCCTAATATGTTAATTAAATAATAAAAGCCCCATTTCATATAATCAGTTTCTCTGTTTTTTACGTTTTTAGCAATGCTTTTGCATTCTATACTATTAAGAACGCAAAAATCAACAATTCATAGTCTTTAATTTTATATTTTTTACTTATGTCGCAATATCTTGATATTGAATCCCTCAATCAACAGATTGGTATTGAAAGTGCCTTTTTGGATAAACTCATTGAGCAACAAAAGCGCATTGTGGTTGGTCAAAAACATATGGTTGACCGAATGATTCTTGGTTTACTTACCAACGGTCACATTCTGTTAGAAGGTTTGCCCGGATTAGCTAAAACATTGGCTATCAAAACTTTGGCACAATCTATTGACGCAAGTTTTAATAGAATTCAATTTACTCCGGATTTGTTACCTGCCGACATCATTGGTACATTGATCTATAATCCGGCGAATCAAAATTTCTCTGTCAGAAAAGGTCCCATTTTTGCCAATTTTATTTTAGCAGATGAGATCAATCGGGCTCCAGCCAAAGTGCAATCCGCTCTGTTGGAGGCCATGCAAGAAAAGCAGGTTACTATTGGAAAAGAAAGTTTTAAGCTGGAAGAACCCTTTTTGGTCCTGGCCACCCAAAATCCAATCGAACAAGAAGGAACCTACCCCTTACCGGAAGCTCAAACCGATCGTTTTATGATGAAAGTGCTCATTGATTATCCAACCCAAGATGAAGAACGGGAAATTATGCGTCGCAATCTCAGCAAACAGATTGATGAAAAAATTGAACCCATCATCCATCCAAACGATATTTTGAAAGCACGGACCGCGGTTTCAAAAATTTATATGGATGAACGTATCGAAAAATATATTATCAATCTTGTCTTTGCGACCAGAAGGCCTGAACAATTTAAATTGAAAGAAATTACCCAATGGATTCAATATGGTGCATCTCCACGTGCGAGTATATTTATGGCACTCGCCAGCAAAGCACACGCATTTATGCAACATCGGGGATTTGTAATTCCAGACGACATTCAAAATGTATGTCGTGATATTTTAAGACATCGGATCGGATTAAGTTATGAAGCGGAAGCTGAAAATATCAATCAAGATGAAATTATTTCACGCATTTTATCCAAGGTAGAAGTTCCTTAATGCATAAATTACTCTGCATATTATTTTCTCTCTTTACGATTTGTGTGAGTTTCACTCAAACGGTCAGTTATTCATTAAAAATTCAGGAACTGATGGATTTGTTTGGCCAAAATCATCAGGGGATATGGGTTCAACAATATTCAGGAATTTCAAATCAGGGAGAAGCTTACATTTTTAGTTTAGGTCATAATGGTCATGAATACCGTGCCATCCTGCAAAACCTTCAAACAAATATTCACTGGACAGCAGAAGGAGCGTATCATTTTGAAAACATTAAATTGGTATTGATTGACAGTACCCTGGATCATGTTGGATTTCTGTTAGGAACAGTCATGCCCAACGGAATTCTTCTCCAAATACTGGATCGCAATAAAGAAAAAGGAAAATACATAGAATTTAAAAAAATGAGTCGTGAAGGATTTAAAATTTTTGACTGTCCTTCTGAAGTATGGTATCAATCCTATCATGGCATTATGGACCGCAATCCCATTTTTGTGCAGCTGAAAAAAGAAAATGATCAACGGATTTTAGGAAGCATCAGTTTGCCTGATAAATTGAGTGGCTATTTAATTGCAGGAACCTGCGATGATATTGTCTGTGAAAAAATGGTATTGACTGTACATGATTATTATGGAGAACGCTATAAAGAATTGCAAACAAGTATCCTGAATCCAAATCAAATTCAGGTTGATGAGAACTTTAAAGACAAATACAAACTTACTGAAATTTGGAATGCAGAATCTAAATTTCACTTCAAGTGTAAAAATCAAAGTTATCCGGGAATTCGATTGCATGCAGAATATATCCAGATTAATGATCGGGAATTTGATAACTGGCTCGATGATTTTATTCAAAAATGGACAGAACAAGTGGTTTCGTTTTATCAAAGCGGTCCCATCCGGGGATTAAAATCTGCCAACGCATCCATGGATATTGATTGGATCAGTTCGGATTGGGTTTGTGGAATTTTTAGATTTACAGAACCCTGGACTGATGCTGAACGAAGTTTGTCTTTCAATTTTGACCGGAAACTCAATCGGATCGTTAGTATTGAAGAATTATTTGACAAAGACTTTGATTACAAAGCTTATTTTGCAGAATACATCAGCTGGAAAAAGAAAGAAATGATGTCCATCAATTCTTCAGGACGATTTAAAATGTATATGGACCAGGAATTTTTTAGTCCCTGGACCTTGCGACCTGAAGGATTTTGTTTTACCTCCGAATGGAATTCAATCTATGGAATCCGGAAAATAATAGTGCCCTATGCGTTGTTGCAAGAGCACATCCGAAAAACAGGCCCTTTAAGAAAGTTGTATTGATATGGAGACGCAGGACATTCTTAAAAAAGTCAGACAAATAGAAATAAAAACCAAAGGACTAAGTCATCACTTGTTCTCCGGTGCTTATCACAGTACTTTTAAAGGACGAGGCATGTCCTTTTCTGAAGTACGTGAATATCAGTTTGGTGATGACATCCGTCACATCGATTGGAATGTTACTGCACGATCCGGACAAACACAAATTAAAGTTTTTGAAGAAGAACGTGAATTGACCCTGATGCTTTTGGTTGATATCAGTCGTTCGACTTTATTTGGATCATTGGATCAAACCAAGATGCAATGGATGACTGAAATCAGCGCGGTGCTGGCATTTTCAGCAACTCAAAATCATGATAAAGTTGGAATGATTTTATTCAGTGATAAAATTCATCTATACGTTCCTCCTAAAAAAGGGAAACAACATATTCTTCGAATGATCCGTGAACTGTTGGTGTTGCGACCGGATTCAGGTAAAACCCGATTTGATATTCCCTTGCAATATTTAAATCGTGTTCAGACTAAAAAAAATATTTGCTTTTTAATTTCTGACTTTCATGATCCCGTACATGAGGCCAGTTTAAAAATTGTATCCCGTAGGCACGATGTCATCGGATTACAAATTTTGGATCCCTTGGAAAAAAAATGGTCAGACATTGGCTTAATTCAATTAAAAGATGCAGAATCCGGTGATGAAATCCTGATAGACACTTCAGATAAAAACTGGCTCAAAACATTTGAAGAAGAACAAAAACTTCAATCGTTAAAAACCAAACAAATGTTTAATCGGGCAAATGCCGATTTTTTAGCTTTGGACATTCAAGATTCCTATATAAAAACACTTTTAAATTTTTTCAAAAAAAGAAGTTGATTTGAAATTTAGCAATTGGATCGGATGGTGTTTATTGCTTTGCCTGCAATCCTATGTACAAGCTCAAAGTGTATTTCAGCAAAAGCTTGATTCAACGGCCATGCTTATAGGAGACCAACAGCATCTTAGTTTGTTGACAGATCAAGCTACTTTAGGTGATAAAGCCTTTGAAATTTTAGATACCTTATCTTGGTTTCAAATATTAGACAAAGGAAGTTGGCAACAAAAAGACAAAGTTTTCGAACGCCGCATTTTATTCACTGTTTTTGATAGTGGCTATTATCGCATTCCTGTATTATTTGGACCAGGAATTCCAGACAGCAGTGGATATGCTGGAAATCCATTGTATCTGTATGTTAATAACCCATCCGACAGCCTGGCAGTGCTTCGTCCAATTAAAGATATTGAGCAAACAGACAATCCCAATCGACTGTTGTATTTAATTGTGTTTGGTTCATTGATTTTAATTGGAATGCTGTTTGTGCTTTGGCATTTTTTCAGAGCAGATCGCATGAAGCCCATAAATTTTCAACTGATGCCTGAAAAGAAGGCCTGGGAAAAATCATTGGATGCTTTATATCAATTGAAGGAACAAAAGTTGTGGCAACAAAATAAAGTTAAGGAATATTATGACGAATTAAATCATATATTAAGAAATTACCTAGCCAATGGACTTAAATTGCCTGCTTTAGAATCCACTTCTTCTGAAATTATTGATTCTATTTCAACTTCCGGATTGGTTTTAGATCAAAAAGATGAATTAAAAAAATGCTTTGTACAAAGCGATTATGTGAAGTTTGCTAATGCAATGCCTGATTTTACTGCAAATGAACATTGGATGGAATTTGCATTTACATTTATTAGAAACAGCAAGGAATTGTCAGAACGCATATTAGAAGAAAAGCGAATTCATTGGATTGCACTCATGGGTGAACGTGAAGCTTCTCAATTTGAATACCCCTATGAAAATGTTCCGGATGCTTTAATCCAATCATACAGCTCTGTGCGAACGGGTAAACTGGAATTAATTCAAACTCTTTTAATAAAACACTCCTTTCAAATTCCTGAAGATTGGCTGAAATTACATTTAAGAGAATCGGGAATTTTTAATCGATGGCATCACAGTCTTTTAAATATTTCAAATTCCAGAATCATACAGATTCTGTTATTAGTTTTTGTCTTGCCATTTATAAGTTTATTCTTACCCTTTTTAATTTTAATGGGTATTTGGAAAAAAGAAGCCATTTTTTCAAGAGGCATTTTCGCCCTTTCACCAAATAACAAACTTATTTTAATTAAAGAAGTTAAATGAGTTGGATTGGCTTGGATCGGTTAGAATGGGAATCCCCATGGATGTTGTTGTTGTTGCTGGCCTTGCCATGGATCTGGTATTTTTTATTTCAAAAATCTGAACGAACTACCAATGCTTTACAATACCCTAGTCTGAATCGAATCAAAAGACAAAACAATTGGAAGATTAAATACTACCAGTTATTAAACTACTTTCGACTGTTGGCCATCGCCTTATTTATTTTGGCTTTAGCCAGACCTCGCTGGGTGTTAAAAGAAGAAAAAATTAATGCGGAAGGCATTGCGATTTTTCTTGCCATGGATTTATCCTCCAGTATGTTAAGTCAGGATTTTGATCCCAATCGTTTAGAAGTCAGTAAGCTCGTAGCGATGGATTTTATTTCAAAAAGACCCTACGATCGAATCGGCTTAACCGCATTTTCCGGAGAAGGCTTTACACAATGCCCTTTAACAACGGATCACGAAGCCTTAAATGGATTATTAGCTGAACTCAAATGCGGATTTCTGGAAGATGGTACAGCAATCGGGATGGGATTGGCTTCAGCTATTAATCGCTTGAAAGAAGATTCAGCTAAAAGTAAAATAATTATATTACTAACCGATGGCGTAAACAATGCAGGTGAAATTTCACCTCAATTAGCAGCAGAGCTTGCAAAGACCTATCAAATAAAAATTTATTCTATTGGAGTGGGGACTATCGGAGAAGCGTATTCCCCAATTGGTCGAAGCCAACATGGAGAATATGTATTTGGAATGGCTCCTGTGACCATAGACGAGGGCTTGCTCCATCAAATTTCAACTGCAACAGGGGGCAAATATTACCGGGCGGTTAACGTTGAAAAATTAAAAGAAATTTATACAGAAATTGATCGGCTTGAAAAAACAAAAATAGAAGTGCGATATGTTAAACGATATGAAGAAGAATTTCGATTTTTCTTATTAGCTGGTTTGATAATCTTATGCTTAGAGTGGCTCTTAAAATTTACTAAACTGAAAATTCTGTCTGAATATGTTTAGATTAGAATCAGGATATTATTTGTTACTGCTGCTGGCAATACCGGTCTTCTATTTTCTATTCCTTAACTACAAGAAAAATCTTGAAAATTCCTGGAGTAAGCTCGGATTTGCAGAAACTTTGAAACAATCTATATTAAGTTCTGGCAAGCTGTTCAAACGAAAATTTATCCTGTTTAATTTAGTAATTTTATTTTCAGCAATTAGTTTGACCAATCCGCAATTTGGAAAGAAAAAAGAAAAAGTAAAATCACAAAATGTAGATGTATTTCTGGCTTTGGATGTTTCAACCAGTATGATGTGCTCGGATATAAAACCAGATCGATTGGCACGAGCTCAAGTATGGATTAAACAATTTTTGGATCGTTTTAAAAGTGAGCGCATTGGATTTATTTCATTTGCCGGCAGTGCTTATTTAAACTCACCTCTTACAACCGATTTGGCTACCATACAATTAATGAGCTCAATGGCAGGTCCCAAAAATATTGGAACACAGGGAACTGCTATTGCTGATGCCATTGAACTCGCTATAAAATCATTTGGCGAGGAACAAGGTTTTCATCGAATCCTCATCATCCTTACAGATGGAGAAGATCATGAAGGCGAGGCAATCGAATCGGCCAAAAAAGCTGCACAAAAAGGAATTAGTATCATCACCATTCCAGTAGGTACGGAACAAGGTGGCCCTATGCCTGTATTTGGAAGCACGGGAGAAAATTACCGTACGGACGAATCAGGTCAACTTATTATTACGAAGCCCAATCGAAAACTGCTGGAAGAAATTGCAACAGCAGGACAAGGTGAATTGTTGGAATTAGAAAACAGTGAATATGGATTTGATCAATTAAAAAATCGCTTTGCTCAATTAGCTAAAAAAGAATTAACCTATCAGTCTTTTAGTACCTATCAATCCTATTTTCAATACATCTTGTTTTTGGCACTGGCTGTATTAATTATTGAAACGCTCACAATCAGGAGGAAAAATGTTTAAAAACATAGTTCATATTTTCATTTTTGTCAGCATTCAAATCGTGCTCTTTGCACAGGATCCTAAAATCTATGCATTAAAAGGAGATAAATTTTTCAGAGATTCTGCTTTTACCGAAGCCGAAGAATCCTACAGAAAAGCCAATGAGCTTCAACCAGAATTTAAGTATCAATACAATATTGGAAACAGTTTATACAATCAAGGTCGGACAAAGGAAGCTGCTGATTATTATGAAAAAAGTTTAAGATCATCAAATTCAGAAGCTATCAAATCAAAAGCTTATTACAATTTAGGAAATTCATATTTTAATCAAAAACAATACGATAAAAGCATTGAAGCCTACAAAGAATCCCTGAAGCGAAATCCAAATGACTTGGAAGCAAAAAATAATCTGGTGCTGGCTAAGAAACAATTGCAAATTCAACAACAGCAACAGCAACAGCAACAGCAACAGCAACAACAGCAGCAGCAAGAAAATCAGGAGCAAAAAGATAAACAAGAACAACAAAAGCAAGATCAAGCTAAAAAGCAGGAACAAAAAGATTCGAAAAATGAACAAGCTTCAAACAAGAATGAAAAACCTGAAGAGCAGGATCCGTCCAGCGGTGAAGAACCAAAAGAAATGAGTAAAGATCAGGCTGAACAATTATTGCGAATGGTAGATGATCAGGATAAAAAAATAAGGGAACGAATTCAAAAAATGCAAAGTAAATCTCGTAAACGTGTTAAAGATTGGTAAACTTTAAATTTCGATTGGCATGAAAACAATTCTTTTTATTTTATTAAGTGGTATTCAACTCGTGCATTCACAGGAATTGCAATTTAATGTTTCTGTAAGTAATGACACCCTTTTATTAGGAAATTACCTGGAAGTAAAATTTGAAATTAAAAATGGTTCCGGCAAGTTTTTACCACCTGATTTTTCAGGCTGGAAACTTGTTTCAGGTCCCAATACTGCATCCAGCTATTCGTTTATGAATGGACAAGTTAGTCAGACCAGTTCATATACATATTATTTGGAAGCTCCTTCCGATGGTGAATTTATTATTGAGTCCGGAAATTTACAAACTGAAGAAAAAAATTACAAAACACCTCCGGTAAAAATTATTGTGTTTCAAAATCCAGAAGGCATTAGGCAGCGTCCAAAAACCAAACAAGAAGAACGCATTATACCTGAAGAGTCGGTACCATCAACAGAACCTAAGAAAAAAAGAAAAGTTACCAAACTCTGATGAAAAAACATCTGACTATTATATTTGTATGTTTTAGCTTACTTCTGTTTGGGCAAGTAAGCTTTGAAGTCATCACGGATGCTCAAAGCGTTTTACAAAATAGTAGTTTTCAGTTGAGTTTTAAACTCAGTAATGCACAAGGTTCTAATTTTAATGCACCCGATTTTAGTCCATTTCAGGTGATTGCAGGTCCGGCCCGTTCGATGCAAACCAGCATTATCAATGGAGCCATGACTTCCTCTATAGGATATGTATATACACTTGCTTGTAATCAAGTTGGAAGCTTTACAATTAAACCTGCCAATATATTAGTTAATGGAAAGGTCCTCTATAGCAAGCCAATAACGATAAAGGTTGTCAAGGCGCAAGCCAATGCGAGCAATGGCGCTGAAATAATTGTAAGAGCTATGTTGGATAAGACAGAAGCCTATCTTGGAGAACAAATTTGCTTGACCTATAAATTATATACCCAGGTTAATATTGACAATATGGAAATGGGAACACATCCTAATTTGGATGCATTTCAGGACCAGGCTGTCAATATGTTGAACAATCCTACATTGCGTGAAATTTATAATGGAAAGGAATACACAACAAAAATTCTTTCTAAAACTATTTTGTTTCCTGTCAAAAGCGGTCGGATCCATATTGATCCTTCGGTGTATCGATTTGTAAAAGGGGAACGCGATCCTTTTGGATTTGGAATGACATCTATGTTTCGTTCTGAAGTTGTCAATGTTTCCACAAATGATTTGGAAATTCTGATAAAAGAATTACCTCAACCCATTCCTGAAAATTTTAGCGGTGCTGTGGGATCTATGTCCATTCAATTTAGTCCGTTAAACAAATCGTATTCATTAAACGATGCCATTCATTTAGGACTTCAACTTCAGGGAGATGCCAACTTTAATACTTTGAAT
Source organism: Saprospiraceae bacterium (assembly GCA_016714025.1). Classification (NCBI taxonomy): domain Bacteria; kingdom Pseudomonadati; phylum Bacteroidota; class Saprospiria; order Saprospirales; family Saprospiraceae; species Saprospiraceae bacterium. The sequence continues at coordinate 769,658 of JADJOB010000001.1, forward strand.
CCTGATTTTATTAAATTGGACTCCAGCTTTGAAATTACAGATTCTAAAAGTGGAGATATCATTAAAGTTACTGATGAACCCCGTTTAACAAATACCCGAAAATTTGATTTCCTCTTATTGCCAAAAAAATCCGGACAATTTATATTGGCACCGGGCTTTGTTTACTTTAATACCGAATTAAAAAAATACATTCACTTACAAGACAGTTTTGTACTCCAGATAAGTCCCGGCCACGAAACTCTAAAAAACAATGCACCGGATGAGGTATTGGATCCGATTATCGAACATCCAAATCTTATTACCGGGCATGATTATTTATTCAAGGATCCCAAAATATGGCTGCTTAGTCTTTTTCCAATTGCTTTGTTGTGTATCGGGCTAATTAGAAATACCAGATTGAAAAAGAAGCAACTTAATACCTTTCCATTTGAATTTCAAACTTCCGATTTGGGAGAATTAAATTTAGATGGTTTAGAATTACAACTTCTGCAAAAGATTAACAAGGTATTTAAAAAGGATCCCCGTTTTAAATCCCTGACTGAGGTTAAAATGTATTTAAATAGTATCAATAAGGACGATCCAAAATCAATATCCTATTTAGACCTGATTCAATACTTAGAAGCGATGAAATACAGTGGAATCCAGGATGTAACCAAACTCAAGGATTTGCAAACACGTATCTCGCGGCTGGATGAGCTATCCATCTAAATTACAAGGGATTAAATACGAAATTCTCAATGATTTGGTTTAAAATTTTATCTTTGCGGATTAATTTTAACCATGGCGACTCGTTCAATTAAAAATATATTAGCATCTCAGGAATTTGGACAATCATTGAAGGTTCAAGGCTGGGTGCGCGCTTTTAGAAGCAATCGATTTATTGCTTTAAATGATGGATCCACACAAGCTAATTTACAATTGGTAATTGATTTTACACAATTTGACGAATCACTGATCCGTCGAATTTCTGTTGGAGCAGCACTTGAAGCTGAAGGCCTTTTGGTTTCTTCCCAAGGCAGTGGCCAAACCATGGAATTGCAAATTACTAAATTGGATATTCTTGGAGATTGTGATCCTTCCAGTTATCCGCTGCAACCTAAAAAACACAGCTTGGAATTCTTAAGACAAATTGCACACTTGCGATTTCGTACAAATACATTTGGAGCAATTTTTAGAATTCGTCATACCTTATCTTTTGCAATTCATGAATTTTTCAATAGTCGTGGATTTTATTATTTACACACGCCAATTATAACTGCTTCCGATGCAGAAGGTGCCGGTGAAATGTTTCAGGTAAGCACCTTGGATTTAAATAACATTCCTAAAAATGATGATGGAAGTATAAACTTTAAAAAAGATTTCTTTGAAAGGCCGGCTAATTTAACGGTATCGGGTCAATTAGAAGCAGAATTAGCAGCAATGGCCTTGTCAAAAGTATATACATTTGGCCCAACCTTTCGAGCAGAAAATTCAAATACACCCAGACACCTTGCTGAATTTTGGATGATCGAACCAGAAGTTGCATTTGCAGATCTACATGACAACATGAATCTTGCAGAAGATCTCTTGAAATACGTGATTCAAAAAGTTATGACTGATTGTCCGGATGATTTAAAATTCTTGAACGATCGCGAGCAGGAAGATGATAAACAAAAACCACAAAATGAACGAAACGAACTCAGTTTGTTAGAACGCTTATCATTTTGTGTAGAAAATAAGTTTGAACGTATCAGTTATACAGAGGCAATAGATATATTAAAAAATTCCAATCCAAATAAAAAAGGCAAGTTTCAGTTTCCGGTTGAAAACTGGGGAACCGATTTGCAATCAGAACATGAACGTTACCTTGTTGAAAAACATTTCAAAAAGCCTGTAATCCTTTCTGATTATCCTAAAGAGATCAAAGCATTTTATATGCGTCAAAATGAAGATGGCAAAACGGTTGCAGCCATGGATATTCTATTTCCCGGTATTGGAGAAATTGTTGGAGGCTCACAACGTGAAGAACGTCTGGAAAAACTAGAGACCCGTATGCAAGAAATGCACATTCCTACTGAAGAAATGTATTGGTATCTTGATACGCGTAGATATGGCTCTTGTCCACACGCAGGATTTGGATTAGGTTTTGAACGACTTGTATTATTTGTAACAGGAATGACAAATATCCGGGATGTGATTCCGTTTCCAAGATTTCCCGGGAATGCTGAATTTTAAAAAATGATTTAATGAAAAATATCAATTGGATTCTTCATGGCTTGTCATTAATAGCCATTCTATTTCTTCTTTATAAACAACTTGCATGCAACGGAAATTGCCATGCTGGAAATGACACAAAAAATAACACAGAAGCGAGCATGAGTTCGGGCGATTTTCAGGCAGCTTTTTTTTATTCAGACAGCTTACTGGGACAGTTAAAATTTTTCAAAGAAAGTGAAGCTGACTTCAAGAAAAAACAAGAAAGCATGCTGAAAGAGCTTCAAGCCAAGGAAGAAGCCATGCAACGGGAAGTCCAAAAGCTCCAGAAAAATGCAGAAAACATGACCCGCAATGAAATGGAAAATGCTCAAAAAAGGCTTAGCGGAATGGAGCGTGATTTAATGGAACGTAAAGAAAAATTATCCGGACAGTTTGCTGAAGAAACTGCTGAATTTAATGAGGCCCTACATAAAAAAGTGATTTCGTATCTGGAAGAATTTAATGCTTCTAAAAAGTACAAATTCATTTTTTCAGTTGCACGAGAAGGAAATATATTTTATTCAGATCCTAGCCTGAACATAACAAACGAAATGATAAAAGCACTCAACGAAAAATACAGCCAATAATAAATAAATCCGGATGAATAAAACAAGACTTGAAGCGTTCAGCGATGGTGTATTGGCAATTATTATAACCATTATGGTATTGGAAATTAAAGTTCCTCACAAGGCTGATCTGGAAAGTTTGTTGGAATTGCTTCCTGTCTTTATTTCGTATTTATTGAGTTTTATTTATTTAAGTATTTATTGGGGTAATCATCATCATTTGTTTCACTCAATATCAAAAGTAACCAGCGGTGTATTGTGGGCAAATCTAAATTTACTTTTTTGGTTATCCCTAATTCCTTTTGCAACCGGTTGGATGGGTGAAAATCATTTTGCTCCGATAACAGTTTCCTTATACGGTTTTGCACTTTTGATGCCTGCACTGGCATATTATATTCTTCAAACACTGGTTGTAAAACATCATTTACATGCTGAAGCTTTTCAACAAGCGCATCAGAAACAAAATGTAAAAGGGAAAATTTCATTGGTATGCTATATTTTAGCAATTGTATTGGCTTTTTATTACACGCCGCTATCAGGAATCTTATATGTTTTTGTTGCCCTTATGTGGATTATTCCTGATAAAAATATAGAAAAAGTGTTTTCGGAATCTGATTAAAGGCAATTCTGCCTCCATTCCATATTAGCAACTAATTTTTTTATATTTTTGATGAAACTATATGGCTTCATCAAAAATACTATCTGGCTCAAAATTCAAATGTTTTTGCATACAGTTGTTCATTTGTATATGCTTAATTCAGCATTCAGCATACACCCAGGATGTATTAATTCCGTTTGAGCGGTTTGGAGAATCCAAGGGACTCCCTGCACCTGTTTATAAAATCGTACAAGATCATTTTGGGTATATTTGGTTAGGTACACCCGATGGATTAGCCCGATTTGACGGTAAAAATTTTAAAATCTACAATTCCAAATTAGGCGACAGCACCAGTATCCCCAATAATATAATAAATGATTTAGTTGTAGATGCCAATAACAGAATCTGGATTGCAACGAATGGTGGCATCTGTTACTATGACTATGAAATGGCCCGATTTACAAGAATCAATCTTCCTCAAACTCTGGAAAAATCTGATTTATACAGAGTGCATTGCATTCGGATGGATGCTTTTGGGAGAATTTGGTTTGCCACTAAAACCGCCGTTCATCGTTTAGGAGATTCATTTCTTGTTGAAGCATCCTATCGCCCATCTGACAAAAATAATTTGGTCATCAAATCAATCTATATTGATATCAATGAATATTTGTTTATTGGTACAAATCAAAGTGAAGTTATCCAATATAAACTATGTGCTGATGTTCAAAAAAGTGTAAAAATAGCTTCAAGACATTCAAAAGAAATTCGTTCTACCACCACACAAAGACTGTTGGTTAAATTAAATGATAGCAGTTTACTGGTCGGATCCTGGTTAGGTGGCTTGAATCAAATAAACTACAGCGATGTCCAAATGAAAGCAATTCATCTGGATACAAATCAAGATCCGGACATAAAAAGCAATATTGTAACAGGAATTGTGATCCAAAATGATAGTTGTTGGTGGATTGGAACATTTGGTGCTGGAATATCCTTTTATAACCCTAAAACCAGCAGTTATTATCGAAGTATAAAACATGATCCCGGAAATAGGTATAGTCTCAGCTCAAATTATATTCATGAATTGTTTAAAGACGAAGCAGGAGCCATTTGGGTTGCTACACAAGATGGTGTAAATAAATATGATCCAAGATCACATCAATTTTCAACAATCCAAATCCCTTTACAAAATAATGAAATATCCATTTATCGAAATCCGTATTGCATTGTATCCAATTTACAGGATATTCCGGAGCGCAGCCTTTTAATTTCAATACCCGGGTTGGGAATCCTAAATTTTAATCAGCAAACACGTGAATTCAAACAAGTACTAAGCAAATATATTGGCACCAATGGAATTTTCGGTAATAAGATTTATCAATTAGAATTTATTAATAAAAATGAATTATTAATATTGGAATCAAGCAGGTTGCTTAAATATGATTTTAGAAAGCAAAGCATGGTTGTATTGAATTCCAGTAAATCCTGTAAATTTGAAAATGCCCGAAAGTTTAAAATTGATAAAAATAAAAACTATTGGATTTGTTCATCTACTGCCGGAGTTTATAAATTAGACTCAAGCTTTGAACTATGCAAGCATTTATTAAGCAATCCTGATACATCTAATTCATTGCAGGATAATGCTATATTTTGTATACTGGAAGATCACAATGGAACGATTTGGTTTGGATCTCAAAATTCCGGTTTGAGTAAATATGATCCAAAAGATGCACGCTTCACTTATTATAAGCATGATAAAAACAATCCACAGTCCCTTCCAGATAATGCAGTTTATGATCTATATGAAGACAATTTAAATTTTATTTGGATTGCAACTGAAAATGGTCTAGCCCGATTGGATCCTGGCAATCATAAAATGAAAATTATTACAATATCTGAAGGATTGCCCAATAACAATATTAGTTCGATAACGCCGGACAGGCATCAAAACTTATGGTTAACCACCAATCAAGGAGTTGCAGTTTTAAACGTTTCCAACGGAAGCATTCAGGTTTATGTACAAATGGATGGTCTTGCCACAAATCGAATGGATGGTGCCAGTTATACAGGAACTAATGGAAGTATTTATTTTTCTACCAACAGCATGATGAGCTGGAGTCAAACTGGTCAATTTATTAAAAATACAATTCCCCCGAAAGTTTACATTAGTAACGTAAAAGTATACGGTGAAGATATTCCGTTACAACGTATAAAAAATAAATTAAAACCAATCCATATTAATTACAGGCAAAATATATTTACTGCTGAATTTGCTGCATTAAGCTTTACAAATAGTACTAAGAATAAATTTGCCTATACATTAGAGGGTTATGACAATGGATTTATTTACAGTGGAAATAATTCCATCGCGAATTACTCAAACATACCCGGTGGAACCTACACTTTTAAGGTTAAAGCTACCAATAATGACGGAATTTGGAGTACAGTCAATGATCCTCTTGAATTGATAGTTCACCCTCCCTTTTGGAAAACAGCCTGGTTTTTAGCACTTTGCTGTATCCTAATTATTGGCCTTGCGTATACCTATTATAAAATTAAGATTCAACAGATTTTAAAATTACAGCAATTACGCAATTCCATTGCCAGGGATTTACACGATGAAATCGGGTCAACCTTAAGCAGCATTCAACTGAATAGTAATTTATTGGAAAAACAATTACCGCAAAATACAAACCAAGTTTCACTATTAAATCGAATTCAATCTGCTTCAAAACAAGCAATTGAAATGATGAATGAAATTATCTGGTCAGTCCAACCGAAAAATGATGCACTGGATATGTTATTTATCCGGATGAGACAATACGCATCCGAAATTTTAGAAGCTGCTGAAATTGCGTTCAAATTTGAAGTTTTGGAATTCACTGGCATCGTTGATTTACCCCTGGATAAAAGAAAAGATTTGCTAATGATATTTAAGGAAGCAATAAACAATTTAGCTAAATATTCCAGTGCAAGTATGGCTCACATAGAAATTTCAGTAAACAAAAAACAATTTGGAATGACAATTTCAGACAATGGACAAGGCTTTAACCCTTTTGAACTAAGCACCGGTAATGGAATAAAAAATATGAAGGAACGTTCAGAACGATTAAACGCTAAAATTTCTATCGATTCAACTCCCGGGCTTGGAACCACTATAAAACTAACGATTCCCTTAATCACATGATTATGGGATTTAAATCTGGCATTAACTATCTATCTTTATTCAATCGATTGACTTATGCAACCCATCACACTTGTTATTTATGAAGACAATGCATTCTTGCGGACCAGTTTGCAAGATAGCCTTGCTCTTCTTGATGACATGCAGGTAGTTGGTGCGTTTGAAAATTGCAATGAAGTGGTTGAACAAATTAAATCATTAAGGCCGAATGTTGTACTTATGGACATTGGGATGCCAGGGATTAATGGCTTGGAAGGACTCAAATTGATCCGGAAAAATATTCCGGGTACTTTAGTAATGATGTTGACCGTATTTGAAGACAATGACAATATTTTTGAAGCAATATGCCACGGTGCTTCAGGATATTTACTTAAAAGTGCGTCAACACAGAAAATCGTTGAATCTATCAGGGATCTAGCAAGCGGTGGAGCTCCGATGACGCCTTCGATTGCAAAAAAAGTATTGACCTTGTTTCATAAGCTAACAATACCTGCTGAAGATCAATATGGACTCAGTCAACGTGAAAAAGAAGTATTGGATTTGCTAACATCCGGTTTTAGCTATAAAATGATTGCTGAAAAGTGCTTTATTTCTCTGGAAACGGTTCGATCACATATTAAAAAAATTTATGAGAAACTTCAGGTACATTCCGCGACCGAAGCTGCTTCAAAAATCTCGATGAAAAAATATACTTAGTTAATTTCACATAATTATGGGATTGTAATATAGCCTAAAATTTTACAATATTTGCATAAATTATAAAAACTAAAAAACACCAATATGTATATAGCAAGAGACACATTTCACATTCATTTTGGGGCCTTTAAAAATGTGCTGCCAGGTTTAAGGGCAGCTATAAGCCAAAATTTATTTCCAGTGGCCGGAACAAAAATTCTAACCGACTTTACAGGTGAATCGTACCGGATAATTATTGAAATGCAATTCAATTCCTTAGCAGAGTATGAAAACATGTTAGTCAACGGAATGAAAAATCCAGCATGGCAAGCCTGGTATGAGGGATTTAAACCTCATGTTAAAAGTTCGAATCGCGAATTGCTTAAACTAATTGAAATGTAAACTAGCTCATTGGAAGCGAAGCGAATTTAAAAGATACATTGGTTTATGAAGTAATAGAATTTTGAAGTAATTCAAGACAATTTAAAACTAAAATAAAAACAATTTTATATGAAAATAATTCAATTAATCTGTCTGGTAATTTTATCGAGCTTTATCGCATGTGTTCAAAACACTAATAAAAATCTGGATGGAAACTCATATCAAATTAGTGCATGGGATATCAATCATCCTGAAAAACAAGATCCGGATATTGTTGTATTTAAAAACAATACGATGGATTCTGAAAGCTGCCATCAATATGGATTCTCGGCCAGTCCTTACCAGTGCACTTATAAAGATGGAATTTACAGCTTTAGCTCAACCACAAAAAGCAGTACGGAAGGAGAAATGCAGTTTACCGGCACAGTTAAAGATCATGAAATTTCTGGTAGCTTTATTTGGAAAAAAGCTGGACAAGCTGATATCCATTATGCTTTTAAAGGAAATTTAAAAAATTAAAGGGAAGCGTTATTTCGCCCTTGAATAGAAATCCTGTAGCAACTCATAAGGCTCATAAAAACTCTATTCGTTGCTGCTCATATTTTTTATTGGTCGGATTGTCTTCTTACAAGTTATTTCTCAATTCAAATCCCAAGAACCATTCTGGGATCAGCATTAAGAAGGATAAGTATACTTTGATTTACAGGATTAATATATCCTTTCAACCGGTTGATGAATTTGTATTTAGATTTTAAAGTGCATTCTTTCCAAATGAAAAAGAAGATTTATAATTTCTTATTTACTGCAAGCATGGATGCAAAAATTGACAAGGATAAAATGGCCAAGATCACCAATAAGGAATAGAGCGGATCAATTTTATAATAATCTGATACCAACATCTTCGTTCCAACATAGGTTAATATTGCTGCCAAACCATATTTTAAATAAATAAAGTATTTTGAAATTGCAGATATCGCAAAGAATAGCGAACGCAATCCTAAAATAGCAAACACATTTGAAGTAAATACAATAAATGGATCGGACGTAATGGCTAAAATGGCTGGAATACTATCTACAGCAAAAATCAAATCTGAAACCTCAATAAATATAAGAACTATCATCATTGGTGTTGCTACCAATACCCCATTTTCACGAATGAAAAATTTATCTTTATGATAAGTGTCCGTAATTCTAAAATATCTTTTAAATAATCTGATGACCGGGTTTGAATCTGGTTTAATTGAAATTTCATCCTGAAATGCTAATCGAATGCCCGTGATGACTAAAAAACCTCCAAAAACAAAAATGATCCAATGAAATTTTTCAATCAAAAGGATGCCTGAAAGTATAAATGTTATACGCATCAACATGGCACCCAAAATGCCCCAAAACAAGATTTTATGTTGATATTTTGGGGGGACTTTAAAGTAAGAAAAAATCAACATAAAGACAAACACATTATCAATTGATAATGACTCTTCAATCAGGTACCCAGTGAGAAACTGGAGTGCCTTTTCACTCCCCATGAAGTGGTAGATTCCTATATTAAATATCAAAGCCAGACTGACCCAAAACATGGTCCACATCAAGGCTTCTTTTAATTTAATTTCGTGATTTTCTTTGTGGAAAACGCCTAAATCCAAGGCTAACATCAAAATAATAAATAGGACGAATCCACCCCATAACCAAATTTCATTAGTCATATATTAGCTTGATTTTATACGATTAGTATACCGAAAGAAATAACACTGCCTGGTATTTTAAGTTTAGATCCCTTAATCCAAAATGATAGTTACTATCTATTTATAAGCCGAAATTAGGTCTAAAAGTTCCCAAGAAATCACAAACATAATCTTTCCTTGTGAATGCCATTTCGAATCCACTATAAATAATTTTGGTTAAAGCTATTAGCCCAATTCATTTTAAGACTAAAATAACCGGTTAAAAAAAAATAATACTAAAATTCAAATTATTTATATTTGGTAAAATTATGTATAGGATGAAACGCATATTTTTATTTACTATCGTCCTACTTTTAGGACTTCTGCAATCTTGCAATGAAGATTTGGCAGAACCGGAAATAAACTATAAAACCTCCGATTTTCCTGCAGATGTTGCCATCGAATGGATCAATTTGGAACGAACACTGGTTAAAACCACTCCTGGCTTTTCACCACCCGTGGCTGCGAGGTCATATGGGTATGCTGCGCTGGCTCTATATGAATCGGTCGTAGCTGGTATCCGTGAAAATCGCTCTTACCTGGGCTTAATTTCAGAATATAACAACCCGGGATTTAAGATTGAAAATGGAAAAACTTACCATTGGGAATTGGTAGCTAATTCGTGCATGGCCGACATGATGCGTAATCTATTTAAAACCAGTTCAGCTTCAAATAAAGATTTAATAGATCAACTGGAGCAAAAATACATATCAAAAAACATATCTAATGATTCAGTTACCATAAACCGATCCATCCAATTTGGCAAAAAAGTAGCTGAAGCCATTTATAGTTATGCCAAATCAGACGGCAAGGAGGAAGCGTACGCAAACAATTTCCCAGACTATACGATTCCCAGCGGTCCTGATAAATGGGAGCCAACGTCCCCAACCAACCTAATACCATTACAAGCTTATTGGGGTTCCGTTAGACCCTTTTTAGCTCCCGATGCAGATAATAGTTTGATACAAAATTTTCCTCCTTTAAGCTTTTCAATTGATTCTAAAAGTCTATTTTATTTGCAGGCACAGGAAGTTTATATCTATAGTTTAAATTTAGATGCTGAAGCTATTAAAATTGCAAAATTCTGGAGTGATGACCCAGGGATAACCGCAACGCCTCCTGGACATTCCATGTCAATTGCAGCCATTATTTTGAATAATGAAAATGCTAATTTAGCTGAAGCTGCTGAAGTTTTTTCCAAAATTGGACTAGCTGTGCATGATGCATTTATATCTTGTTGGAAATCTAAATACATTTACAATTTACTCAGACCTGTAAGCTATATTAAAAAATATATAGATCCTAATTTTACTACTTTATTAAGTACTCCACCCTTTCCAGAGCATACAAGCGGTCATTCGGTGCAAACTGCTGCTGCTATGACTGTTTTAGAATCCTACTATGGTTCAAATTATAGCTTTACAGACATTACACATCAGGACCGATCAGATATAGACGGCAGTCCGAGAAATTTTACATCTTTTAAAGCCTGTGCTGCAGAAGCTGCAATTTCAAGATTATATGGTGGCATTCATTACAGGCATGCAATCGATAAAGGGATTGAACAAGGGACTATTATTGGAAATAATATTGCACGAATTAATTTAAAAAAATAAACTTAGCTCATTCTGACTTATAAATAATATTATAATAGGAGCGTCGAATTTTCCTTTAGAAATTCTAGAAAGGATTTTGTTTTAATTAATAGTATACTTATTCAAACCTGCATAATAAATCAATCGCCAACCGCTAGATGAGTTTGCAAATCTACGGATGATGGTTAAGCCATATTTCATCTCTGTAATTCGCTCTTCAATAATGATACCTCCTAATTCTAAATACACGATGGTATTTGACTTTGAATCAAATAATTTATGAATTATCCATTGGTCAGCTGTATAATAAAATGGATTTACTTGCACATCTTCAGGATCTGCATGATCCGGAAGACCCTCTAAAGGAAAAACAATATGTTCCATTTGAAACAAGCTGTCTTCATGAAATTTAATATAAAATGTCCTAAAGGATTCCGGAAGTTGTTCAAATTGAGTTTGTCCCGCTATCGACTGTACCGGACTATCAATAGATCGAGTCGGATTGTTTTTACAGGAGAATAATAAGACTCCTGATAAAACTATGACATATAAATCAAACTTCCTGAGCAAGTGACCAGCACATGTCGGAGTATAATTGAGAATAGATTTCATAATGTGTTTCAATTTGATTATTAATCAAGCGCGCGTTTGTTTTTTGAATTCCTTCTTTTGGTTGGATTGCGTCGATTGCTATCTGTTTATTAAAATGAATCCCCTTTTGGCCGTAGGCTTTATAAACGGCTTCTTTGACGGTCCAGGCACAGGTTAAACTTTGAATTGTTTCGAACGATTTTAATGCAGCAGATTCTTGCTTGCTTAAAAATCTTTGTGCAACTCTGAATATCTTTTCTGAATAACATTGCAAATCGAATCCAATGGTTTTTTTTGATAAGGCAACGGCTGTAAAGTTTGATGAATGAGAAATAGAAATGTGTTGTTGTTTACTTTTTAGATAAATTTTCCCAGCCTCATTCTTATATAAATGACTATCAAGTATTCCGGCAACATGAAAAATCAAAAACCGGGAAGCGAGATATTCTAATCGTTTAGAAGGATGGATGGTATCCAACCAATTGATTTGTCTTTCTTCCCAAAAAACTTCATTTAAGAAAAATGTTGCAGGCTCCTCAATTTTCCAAATATAAATATCTGCTTCATTTATAGTTTTTATATGTTGAAAAATAGGCATTATGAATTCAATCAAACTTATACCGTTCCCCAACTAAATGACTTTGTATCCAATCCAATTAATTCCAATGCCCGATTGCTGACAGTAGCTGCCAGTGCATCCATGGATTCTGGTTTAGAATAAAAGGATGGAATTGCAGGACAAATCAAACCACCGGCCAAGGTAACAGATCGCATATTTTCGATATGAATTAAACTTAAGGGACTTTCTCTAAAAACAAGAACCAGTTTTTTCCTTTCTTTGAGCATCACATCTGCAGACCTGCTGATTAAATCATCAGACAATCCATTTGCAATTCTTCCAAGCTGGCCAGCAGAACAAGGACAAATAATCATTGCATCGTATTTTCCTGAACCACTTGCAAATGGTGCTGAATAATCATCATTTTCAAATCTCTGAAAAGGATATTTTCCAAGCGGATAATTTTCGTTTTCCAATTCCCAATTAAAGCTTGCATTTTTACTCAGTACCATTGAAATTTCCATTGCTGGCATTTCCATTAATTTGTCGAGCAACAATCTTGCATAAATTGAACCACTTGCTCCTCCAATTGCGACTACTAATTTCATATCAATCAATTTATAAGAATTCACCTACAACAAAAATACTTCCACTCACTACTATCAGATCCTCCTTTTTAGCATGTTTTCTTGCAGCTCGTAAAGCTTGCTTTGGCTTGCTATAACAGCTTCCGGATAAACCATACGCTTTTGCTTGTTGCTGAAGCTCCTGTTCATCCAACGCCCGTGGAATCGAAGCCTTGACAAAATAATAGGAAGCATCCTTAGGTAACTGAACAAGTACTTTATCAATTGGTTTATCCTTTACAAAACCACAAATAAAATGCAGTTTGTTGAAATGGATTCCTTCTATTTGACGAACTAAATATTTTATCCCATCTTCATTGTGGGCACTATCAACAAAAACATCCGGATTACTCGCAATTTGTTGCCATCTTCCAACCATACAAGTTAATTCACTGGTCTTCTCGATACCAATTGCAATTTTACTAGATTCCAGCTGGACAATTTTAAAAGCATTTAATACCTGACATGCTGATAATACGGTATTAATATTTTCCAATTGATAAATGCCATTCAAGGAGGGTTTGACAACCATCTCGATTCCATCTATTTCAAAGCTTATGCGATCCAGACCCTTTGGACCTTCTACGCTATGAATCGTTGTATGATCCTGAGCATAGTAAATGGGTGCATGTTGTGCTTTTGCCATGTGATTAAAAACAGGTGCTGATTCTATTTGCTTTCTGCCAATAACTACCGGTGTATCCGCTTTAATGATACCGGCTTTTTCCTGGGCTATTTTTTCAAGGCTATCTCCCAATAAGTCGCTATGGTCCCAACTGATATTTGTAATAATACTTAATAGCGGTTGTATAATATTTGTTGAATCCAAGCGTCCTCCTAAACCGGTTTCTATAACTGCAAAGTCAACTTTTTGCTTTTTAAAATAGGAAAAGGCCATTGCCACTGTCATCTCAAAAAACGAGGGGGCCACCTTATTAAACAAATCCATATTTTTTTCTACAAAATGCGTAATGTAGCTTCGCGAAATATAGCGCCCATTGATTTTAATACGCTCCCTAAAATCTTTGTAATGAGGCGATACGTATAATCCTGTTTTGTAACCATGAGCCTGCAATATAGCTGCCATCATGTGTGATACGGAACCTTTGCCATTCGTTCCTGCTATGTGAATGCATTTTAATTTTTGTTGCGGATTATCCAATGCTTCACATAAAGCCCGAATGTTGGTAAGATCTTTTTTATAGGCTGTTTTCCCTTGTCTATGAAACATAGGCAAGGCATCATACAGGTATTGAAGGGTTTCTCTATAGTTCATGAAAAGAATAAAAAAGCTTATTCGATTACCAATAATTTTTTAAATACCAATTGATTCTTTGATTCAAAACTCAATAAATACGTTCCCGGTTTTAGTTCTGGAATCCGGGTTTCACAATTGTTTTTAAATTTAATAATTTTTAGAATCCTCCCGCGATCGTCCATAAGTTTTGCAACAATTTCACCCTCCATATTCGTTTTAATAGATAGTGGATCTTGTGAATTTAATGGATTAGGAGAAATTTCGATTAAGGTCTGACTTACATTTCGCACCGGATTTTTAACACCGACTACTATAGTATCTCCTGCAGTTTTAGAGATGAGCAATTGGCTGCTTTCCTGCACTTTTGTTTTAGTAAATTGAGCAGATGCGTTTGGGCCAGACTGCAAACTACTTCCATTAATTGCAAGTACCCAACTTGCGGTATCTTCATTAGGACCTCGTTTAAATAAATTTAATTCGTTTGCCTGTGTTTGTGCCCGAACCAGACCAATATTATCAAAACTCAAGATTTTGAATGGGGTGTGAGAAAGATTTGATCCATAATTATGAAGGATCCAGTATGAATTACTTACCGGTCTATTGTCAGGATTAAAGTTTGTTGGAGGAATGTAATTGATACGGCTTACACACAATTCTCCATTAGGAAATACGCCGCTGTCTTCTGTTTCTATTGTAAGACCTGTGAGTCCAAACGGATAAATTCCTTTAGTCCGAATGTCCATTCGCAAACTGGTACCCGGACCAATTGGGGCTGTTGATGGAATTAAAACTGCATTGCCTCCCAGGGATCCGTGAAATGAATTTTCTTTATCTAAAATTTTTACAGGACCTTCATTGAATTGAAAATAACTTAGCAATCCAGGATTCGCAGTATGGGTTCTGCTTAAGTGCATGATTTCACGAATCTCAGAAATGCTTAAACTCCTATTATACACACATACTTCGTCTATTTCACCGATAAAAAAACGATTCCCACCATTCAGATCTGCTCCAATAGTAATCGGACTATCAAAGTTGGAAGGATCGAATACACCTGATTGGGTATAAGCAACTCCATCTTTGTAAATCGTAAGTGAATTTGGTGTAACTACCAAAGCTAAATGTGTCCAAACCCCAGGAATTAATCGAGCTTTTGAAACCCAGTTGTATCCATTATCATTCCAATGGTATCGAAGGTCTCCATTGGTTAATACACTTAAACCAGATGTTGAGCTACCACCCCGCATAAATAAAATTCCAGCAAAATCTCGTTGTGTTGCAGTTGATTTAACCCATGCCATCATGGTAAACGTATTGGATTTAATTCCAAAAGCAGGTATTTGTGCATATGCATTTGATCCATTTAAGGAAAGTGCATTCCCCGGCAAACTGTCTTTTTCGCATTCATTGTTTACCCTTACATACATGGTATCTTTAAAGTTGCCAGAAGGTGTATTTAAATTCATAATAATTTGCTTAACACCTACTGATTTGAAAATTACTTTAGGCGTTCTTGTATTTTGTCCTGTCAGATATTGTGCATCTGCAATGTTCCAGGTCCAACTTGCACCGGTATGATTCACATTAGAATAATCATCAAAATAAAATGTATCCCGAATGCAAAATGATTCTAATTTATTTGCCATGGCTTGTGGAATCACAGTGGAATTTTCATAGAGATCCGTTTCCCAAACACCAAATCCCCAACAACCATTTCTGATTTTTCCATCTCTGTAAAAGGGTTTCAATCGATTTGTTTCTGCACTTACAGGCAAACCGTCTGAATAGGCTTCCCATTCCGTCATGAGATCATTTCTATAATAGACCCCGCGTTTTGTTCCAAGATAAACGCCTCCTTGCGTACCCTGTTGATGTAATATATCCGAAATGGTAACATTATCCAATTTCGAAGTTGTCAAATTGATCCAGGATAATCCTCCGTCAATGGTTTTATAAATTTTCTTACCATTTGAACCATAAGTAAGTGCTACCCATAATTCATTTGGATTGCTTGCACTTAAACTCATTTTAACCCGGTCGTTATTATTAGGTAACGGAAGCGGAGTTAATTTTTTCCAGGACATCCCTCCATCTGAACTTCTCCACATGGAATCATCTGTTCCATCCCATTGCGAACAATAAATAATATCAGGATTACTTCTTGAAACCTCGATTTCAAAAACCGTGTTTGTAGTATTTCCCGGAAACGTATATAACAACTGGAAGGTTGCTCCACCATCTGTGCTTTTCCAGATTTTGTTTTCTCTTCCTAAGTAAATAATATTCCAACATTGTGGATGCCAGGTCATTTGGCTATTTGCGTAATAGGCATACGATTCATTAGGAAAAAGGCCAACCGGAAAATAACTAACTCCATTTTGTAAACCTGACTTCAGGGCATATCCTCCGATATCAGAAAAATAAGTTTTACGCCCCGGTCCCGGATTTACATAACCGGTAGCAGCTTCTGCTCCACCCATACGGTAATAGGTATTTGCTGGAAAGGATTCATGCCAAGCCATATTTCCATTGTGGTATCTTCCTCCAACTAAAATATCTTCATTCCAACCGGAATCAAAACCCCAAAGGTCAGCACCTGAAATTCCATCCATTCGCGCTTCACTGGTAAGTCCAAAATCTTTTGAATAATTGATACCACCATCACTTCCAATCCATAAATCAGAACCGCGTGCTGCTAAACACTGAATGTCCGGATGACTCCATGGTAAATTGCCAACATAGCCTCCAAGACTATTCCAGCTTGCTCCGCCATCAGTACTTTTAAACCAAGAAGTACCTCCTGCAATTAATTCATTTTCGTTTTTTGGATTTACAACAATCGCCATGTCATAAAATCCTTGATTGAATCCAGTAGTTCCATTATTGGCCATCAAATTGGTATGGGTTGGAATGGTATAGGTCCCACCTACCATTCCCAAAGGATTTGTATTGGTCCAAATGAGTCCGTCGTCTGAACTAACAAAAACACCTACATAGCCATTTAATGTACCACCGGTACCACATAAATAAACGTAGATTTTTTTTGCGTTGCTTGGACATTGTGCAATGTGTGCACCGGTAACGGATTCTCCTCCACCTGGGTTGGACCAAATTGGAGAAACGCTGGTCCAACTTTGACCTTCATTGGTGGATTTCATAAAATCGGATAGTGCACCATTTAAACGAACACAAAAACTTGTAGTGGGTGCATTCAATTTAAATTTTACGGTCCAACATTCTTCTGTAAATGCTTTTTTCCAATTTAATCCGCCATTGACAGACTGCAGCATTCCTTTGTTGCTTGCAGCTAATATAATTTGTCCATTTGTTGGTTTGATCGCGAGATCATTGACCCATAAGCCACTTTCTGAATAGACCGTTGACCAGGTTTTTCCGCCATCATTTGTTTTAATAATTTTCCCGCTGGTTGCAGCGAATACGGTATCAGGATTTTTAGGATGTATTCGAACAGCTCCAAATGCATCGTGTAAGATATTGGAAGTCGTCAATTGCCAGTTTTTCCCAAGATCGGTTGTTTTCCAAAGTCCACCACTTTCTCCTCCTGCATACAAAATTGTAGAGTCGCTTGGAGCAATATCCATTGAATAGACATTTGTTTGCCAGGTTACTTTTGTAATTCCATCTGTATGATAAGTTTTTGAAGGACCTACAAATTTCCAATTGGCTGCAGGTGCTCTATGAATGGTATTGTTTTTTCGAAGTTGCAATCGAATGCTTTCTTCAGTAAGTGTTTCATGGGGTGTTGGGATGTAAATGTTTCCATTGGAATCCATAAACTTTTGTGCCCAATGCATCCACAATTTGTAATATTGTGTGTAGGAGTTTTTAACAAATTCACGGTCTTTATAATATTCCGTATATGCTTTTTCAACTAAAAAAACATTTGGCAAGGGTCTAAAAATCAAATGAATGAATTC
Source organism: Saprospiraceae bacterium (assembly GCA_016714025.1). Taxonomy (NCBI): domain Bacteria; kingdom Pseudomonadati; phylum Bacteroidota; class Saprospiria; order Saprospirales; family Saprospiraceae; species Saprospiraceae bacterium. The sequence continues at coordinate 787,582 of JADJOB010000001.1, forward strand.
CGGAGCGTTGGAATCAAAGTATATGCGTCCGGGCTGTTCCTGAGCAAAGCTCAGATTCACCAATACAGACAATGTAAAAGTGAGAAAGATATTTTTTAACATAATTCAATATTAATACCTAAAATTAGTCCATTCCTGGTAGAAATTGCTAAATTCTTCTGACCAGTTTTCGCTTACAAGTGAATTGCGCTTATTTTGTTCTAAATAGTTTAAAAAATCTCCTTGTGAAATGACAGAAGCGCCCATGCGTTTCATGTGATCTGATTCCTGCTGGCAATCAATCCAGTCAAATTTTTTTACACTTAAAAAGTTTGCCAAATTTATCATAGCAAGTTTTGAAGTGTTCGAAATTTTAGAGAACATCGATTCTCCGCAAAACAATTTTCCAATAGCCAATCCATAGATGCCTCCTACAAGTTCTTCTGATTTCCATACTTCTATGGAATGCGCAATTCCCATTTGATGCAAATTAATATAAGCCTGTATCATTTCTTCATGAATCCAGCTTTCATTTTGACCCTGACGCATTATTGCCCCACAATTCCGCATTACTTGTTCAAAATCTTTATCCGCAGTCACAGAAAATGATTTGTTGTTTAATACGCGATGCATACTTTTTGAAACATGAATCTGTTTGGGGTCTAACATCAACCTTGGACTTAAGCTCCACCACATGATGGGTTCGCCTAAATTATACCAGGGAAAAATTCCATTTTGATAAGCTAGAATGATTCGTTCGGAACTTAGACTGCCCCCTATGGCAAGCAAGCCGTGTCGATCTGCTTGAGAAGGATGGGGAAAGTAGAGCGGAAATTCCGGTAAAAAGGCAACCGGCAAGATTAATTATACTTTGATGGATTCTATAACTGCAGAAAGGCCCCGATCACACAAAGCATCTTTCATAGGTCTTAAGATATTAAAACTATCTGTTTTAACGATTGCTTTTCCTTTAAAATGAACTATCATAGATAATTGTTCAGCTTGCTCAAAGGTATGTTTACAAATATCCATCAAACTTTCAATTACCCAATCAAATGTATTTACGTCATCATTATAAACAATCAATTCAGAAAGACTTCCCAATTGATCTTCAACCATTACATCTTCTTCGATAGCTTCCCAGGTTCCCGGATTATTTTGCATCATAAGCAGGATATTAATTGAGATTTTTTAATACATGATTTATCGCCTCGAAATTAGGTAAATTTCCTGGATTATCCAAAATTTCCATATATCGAAGATGTCCTTCTTTGTCAAGAACAAAAGCTGAACGTTTTGCAACACCCCGTAGTCCCAAATTCCAAACTTCATCGATACAGTCATAGGCTTTACAAACAATTTTATTAAAATCTGAAAGCAAGGGATATGGAATTTTGTTTACTTCTTTAAATTTAGCCAAGGTGTAAGGAGAATCCACAGATATCCCTAAAATTTGGGCATCCAATGATTCGTATAGGGTTATATCATCCCTCATTTGACACATTTCTTGAGTACAGGTACCAGTAAATGCAAATGGGAAAAACAAAAGCAATACATTGTGTCCTTGAAAATCAGCCAATCGGATTTCTGTTTTATCTGACGAAATCAAGGTAAATCCGGGGGCTTTTTCACCTAAATGCAAACTGCTCATGAATAAAAATTTAAGGGCACAAAATTAGATATTTGTTTCAATTTTCATAATCTAAAATGGATAGTGTAAAAAAGTCGTTTTTCCTCCTCCATCTGGCCATTTTTTTGTTCGGATTCACAGGTATTTTAGGTAAAATGATTCTTTTACCTGCATTAGTCCTTGTTTGGTGGCGTTCGTTACTTACCTGGGTCTTGATGTTGCCAAAAATGTACCGTGCTAAAGGTTTTCAAAAAATGGATTCCAAAACCTTCAAACGATTCATGTGGATTGGTTTATTAGTAGGACTGCATTGGATTTGCTTTTATGGATCGATAAAATTGGCAAATTCTTCAGTCGCCATGATTTGTTTAGCTTTTATTCCATTATCAACTGCATTTTTTGAAGCCCTATTCCAAAAGAAAAAAATCAAAACCCTGGATATAGGAACCGGACTCATAATACTTCCCGGCATGTGGCTTATCCTTCAAAATATTGACTTTTCCTATCGATTGGGATTTGGTGTTGGGATTTTGGCGGCTGTCTTTTCTGCCGCATTTGCCACTCTAAATAAGAAATATATTAAAACTTCTGATGAAATTCTAATAAGTTGGATTGAACTTTTCTCAGTTTGGTGCTTAATGAGCATTCTAATGCCCGTTGTTTATTTATTTGACCCGAATTTTAAATTTTTTCCCAGTGGAAGTGATTGGTTCTATTTATTATTTCTTTCCTATTTCTGCACAGTTGTTGCCTATGTTTTTGTAATCAGGTCCTTACAAAACCTAAGTGCATTTACAGCCATGCTTGCATTTAATATGGAGCCTGTTTATGGGATTATTTTGGCCATAGCTGTTTTAAATGAGCACCGGCAATTAAACCTGCCATTTTATATTGGTGTATTTATTATTTTGACCAGCGTTTTGTTACATCCGTATCTTGAAAAAAAATTTGATCGTTTTAAAACAAATTAATTATTCTAATTGTCTTGTAGAATACGATTCGTTTTTTACATTTACGGATTGAAACAATAATTTATGCCATTCCTGTTACCAGAATTACCTTATCCGCACCAAGCACTTGAGCCGCATATTGATACAAGAACCATGGAAATTCATCATGGGAAGCATCATGCAGCTTATACCAATAACCTCAATGCTGCAATAAAGGATAAGCCACAGGAAAACCAAAGTATTGAGGAAATTTTACAAAACCTGGACATGAGCAATATGCCCCTTCGAAATAATGGAGGTGGTTATTACAATCATTGTATGTTTTGGGAAATGATGTCTCCACATGGAGGGGGTAATCCAAACGGTTCGCTCAGTGAAGCAATTATTCGTGATTTTACTTCAATTGAAGCTTTCAAAGAAAAATTTGCACAAGCTGCCATTGGCAGATTTGGTTCGGGATGGGCATGGCTGTGTGTACACCCTGGTGGTAAACTTGAAATTTGTTCCACCCCAAATCAGGATAATCCTCTAATGCCAAATACCGGTTGTGGTGGAATGCCAGTTATTGGATTGGATGTATGGGAACATGCATATTATTTATTATATCAAAACCGTCGTCCGGATTACATTTCTGGATTTTTTAATGTTATCAATTGGGAGTACGCAGAAAAACGCTACAATCAGTTTAAGTAAATTTCTATTATTTTCTAATTAAATGAATCAACAGCCAATAATTGAATTGTGCTGTGCTAACATTCATTCAGTGGTATTGGCACATGCATTTGATGCCGATGCAATCGAACTATGCTGTGATCTGGATCATGGCGGATTAACCCCGAGTCATGCACTTATTCAAAAAGCACGAGCTATTTTTAAAAAAGAAATGGCCGTATTTTTCAGACCTCGCAATGGAAACTTTGTGTACGATGAACTAGAAAAAGAACTCATCTTAAAAGATATTGAATGGGCTATTTCAGAAGGAATTGATACCGTGGTTGCAGGAGGAATGACGGTAGAAGCATCCATTGATGAACCCTTTTCCACTCAACTTCGCAAATGCAGCAATCTAAAAAAACTTAGTTTTCATCGGGCTATCGATATTTGTAAAAATCCTGAATCTCAAATTCAACGCCTTATTGATTTGAAATTTGATAGAATATTAACTTCCGGATGTGCCTCAAATGCCGTGGAAGGAATTGCTACATTAACAAAATGGAATCAAAAATTTGGCACTCAGATAGAATTTATGGCAGCCGGAGGCATTGATCACACCAATGCACGTTTTATACTGCAAGAAAGTGGGTTGAATCGATTTCATGCATCGTTACGGATCAATCAATTTAGTGAAAAGACCATTATGAATCTTGGGAATGAAGAACGGGCTGATCCTGAAAAAGTAAAAAAGCTATTTGAAGTATTTGGAAGATTAAAATAAATTAAAATTTATGCCCAACATAAATGCTGTTTGGTAAAATCCAAAATGTTGCTTTGCCTGAAAACCATCTGAAATTAGTATATCATTCAGTATAATTTCACCAAAACGATTTTGAAACATAAGAAACACATGATTTGCCGCTTGAAATCGGACATTTAATATTCCACTGATTCCAAATCCTGCTGTATGAAAAATATTAACCCCTTCGATATCAAACACATCGACATCACTCCTCGGATACAACATTCCAATCGATAAACCGGTAACTAATCCTAAAGATTGCGAATGATTTTTTCGATGCCAACATTCTAAATAATATTCTCCATCCATAGAAATATAGTTAAGTCCATTGGTATGTTCAAATCTTAGAAATGGTGAATCAATTTTAATATACTCATCTAAATAAACACCCGCATACTTGACTTGATTCGTGGTTGGAGAAATGCTCCCATTAATTTTTACTTGTTGCTTTTGTGTTACTACATACTTCATGTGATCCATGCCAAAGCTAATCCCAAATCGATCACTCAACATGTATCCAGCCCGTACATTAAATTGAGGAATGGTGATGTTATATACATAGTTCTTTAATCCGAATCCTGATTGACGGTCATTGGCACGAACCGCTGAAAGGGTAAAATGACAAGTTGATGAATTGAATTTAATATCACTTTTGGTATACCATTCTCGGTTGTAACCCCAATAAAGATAAATGCTTCCCTTGTGTAGTGAAGGTAATCCCAGGTTTTGATTTCCTATCTTAATATCTGCACCAGATGCTTGTGAAATGCATAAAAGTGGACTGCCTAGAAGACTAATAAATAATAGAATCGCTTTCATAATTTGAACTGTGAAGGTAATAAAAAGAAGTAAATAAGATTTAGATGATCTAAAATAATGACCAAAGTTAAATCGGGTAGCAACCAAAAGACCAAACTTTAATATTCAACTCAAATTTTAGTTTAAACCCAAAGCTTGAGGTGAATAATAAAAGCAATTGTCTGCTTATTATTTCGCAGTACTGGCAACTAAATTCTTGCTAAAAAATGCAATTTGCTTTTCATATGCAGCCTTCCAATAAGGAATGCTATGATCCCCTTTACTTTCAACGTAACGATGTGGGATTTTTAATTCTTCCAATTTCTTATGAAACTTTCGATTGACTTCCAAAAAAAAATCCTCTGTTCCACAATCTATATAGAGTTTTTGATTCTTGAAAGCTTGTTGATTCAAAAGTGATAAGCAACTGGATTGTTCCCAGCGGGTTTTGTTTTTTATAGGATCTCCTAATAGTTGGTATAAATTCCATTCTCTGTAAAAAGGAATTAAATCCAAACCTCCACTGCTACTTCCAATACAACTGAATTGACCGGGATGCTTGAGTGCCAAATATATTGCGCCGTGTCCGCCCATACTGATTCCACTAATTCCTCTTGATGCTCTGTCTTTTAAACTTCTGTAACACTGATCGATAAACTTTGGAACTTCGAGGGCCATATAGGTTTCAAATTTACGATCTGCTTTGTTGGGACCATCCAAATACCAACTGTCATAATCTCCGTCCGGACATACCAAAATCATTTGATATTGATCTGCCCATTCTCGAATTTTAGGAATTACAAAAAACCAACTGGAAGGATCGCTGCTGTGACCATGCAACAAATAAAGAACTGGATACGATTTACTATTCTGCTCATAATTGGAAGGAAGAAAAACCAAGGCATTAAAGGATTTGTTCATCGTGGCACTTGGGATGGCTATGGTATCTACTTTCCCTCCAAACAACCGGACATAACAGAGACTTATAAAGAAAATGCATTTAAATAAAGATCGTTTTAACCGGTAAAGCATCATTGCGTAAAAATAAGCTTTGATCTCATATTAATTTCCCTTTTATCTTTAGGACTTCTATGCATAAAAGGCATCTGGATTCTATTGACATGTTAAGGGGCATTGTAGCATTGCTTGTGTGCCTCTACCATTTTACAGAAGGTTTTCTACCTGTTGAAAGCAGTTTTCGGTATTTGTTTTCCAGGGGTTATCTAGGGGTCGAGATCTTTTTTGTCATTTCAGGTTTTGTCATCCCGTACACCATGTACAAAAGTCATTATGATTTACGTCAATCCGGAAAATTTATGTTAAAAAGACTCGCTCGTATCGAGCCACCTTATTGGTGTAGTATTATTTTGATTTTTATAATAGACTATTTTTCTACTTTCTTTAAACATTATGAAGATAAAGTTATAACTGTTGATTACAAAGATCTTTTCTATCATTTGTTACACATCAATGATTTTGTAAATCAAGCCTGGATGAAAGGAATCTATTGGAGCCTGGCCATTGAGATCCAATATTATTTATTAATGGCTTTGATTTTTCCCTTGCTTTTATTTAATAACAAATGGATCAGTTATTCTGTATTGCTGATATTTTGTCTCGGTCGTTGGTTAGAATGGAATCATACTGTTTTTTATTACGGTTGTCACTTTGCATTTGGCATTATCCTGTTTAATGCACATATCGGAACCATCACTTCTAAACATTTTTGGATTGCAATCGCCTTATTATTTATTCTAACGTATTGGTGTTTTGATATCTATCATTTATCGGCAGTTGTTTTTGCTGTATTTTTTATCAAGTTTTTTAGTTTGTCTATACAACCCCTTAAATTTCTTGGAAAAATATCGTATTCCTTCTATTTAATCCATCTGCAGATTGGTTGGTCTATGATTGATGCATGTTTGAGAACCTATCCCAATGAAAATCGCATCCAACTGATACTACTTGCGATACCTTGTGTAGTTATCGCTTCCTATTTCTTTTTTGTTTTAATTGAAAAACCAAGTCATTTGTTGGCAAGAAAATTTAGTTGAAGGATGAGAGGAAGGGCTGGAAGGAGGGCTTGAGGGAAGGCTGATAGACTGTTAGACTGTTGGGCTGTTGGGCTGAAGGGAGGGCTGACTGACCACTGACTACTAATTCCTGACTACTGATTTTGGGGGCTGTTGGGATGTTAGGTTATTTTTTACTGTGATATTCTTCGACTAATTTTTTAACGGTAGCCATTTCTTTCATCATGCTGCGAGCTTCTTCACAGGGAGTGCCAAAATAGGTTTTACCGCTTTCTAAATTCTTTCCAACTCCGGAACGTGCCAATAAAACTACTTTGTCGCCGATTTCAATATTTTGGGCGATGCCAACTTGACCATAGATCGTGACTTGATTTCCTATTTTTGTTTTACCTGCAATTCCAACCTGTGCAGCGATCAGGCATTGTTTACCGATAACAACACCATGCCCTACATGGACCTGACAATCTATTTTAGTTTCTTCTCCAATGATGGTATCCCCTGAGACTCCTTTATTTATAGTACAACCAGCACCAATATCTGCCTGATCGTGGATAATGACTCTTCCACAAGATCTCCATTTGCGGTATCCCTGAGCTGTCTTTTTAAAGTAAAAAGCATCTGTACCTATTAGAGTACCTGATTGAATGGTTACATGGTTGCCAATTACTGTGTATTCACCCAAAACCGCATTGCTTTGAATATAACTGTGGGCTCCTATCACTACATGATGACCTATAACAACTTGCGATTCAATGATCGCTGTAGGATGAATAAAGGCGGTTTCAGCAATAGCTTGATTTTGAATTTTAAAAGGCCTATGCTCTAAAACCAATTGATTGTATATCTCAAATGGTTCTGGAGTTATCAATAAAGTTTTACCATCAGGACAATCCGTTTCTTTATTAATTAAAATAACTGTTGCATCTGAATTTATCGATTTTGAATAATATTTCTCCACATCAACAAAAGTCAAATCACCCGAGATCACTTTATGGATTTCATTGATCCCATAAATTAATTGATCCGGATTTCCGATTAACTTCATATTAAATCGGTCTGCCAGTTGTTTTACAGGAATTGGATTGCTTAATTTCATACTAATTTTTAATGTGCTTCCAACCAATTTAAACCAGAATCAATTCCAACTTCAATTGGAACTTTTAAATTTGGAATTGCGTGACGCATTTCATAGCTCACCAATTCCTTAATCGTATCCAACTCTATTTTTGGTACATCAAACACCAATTCGTCATGCACCTGTAAAATCATTTTTGAGTTTAAATGTTCTTTATGCAAGCGTTTGTGAATATTGACCATTGCAATTTTTATCATATCGGCAGCAGTCCCCTGGATGGGCGTGTTGATCGCAACACGCTCTGCGTTCGTGCGCGCCAATGCATTTTTGGAATTAATGTCACGCAAGACCCGTTTACGCCCCAATAAGGTTTTAACATATCCATTTGCCCGCGCATTTTCAACGACGTTGGCCATATAGGATTTTAGGTCTTTATAGGTACTAAAATATTGATCAATCAAGATTTTAGCATCCCCTCTGGAAATTCCCAATTGCCTGGAAATATTGGTGGATCCGGCACCGTATAAAATTGAAAAATTTACGGTCTTAGCATTTCTTCGTTGATCGCTTGTAACTTCTTCATAAGGTACATTATAAACTTTTGCAGCAGTGGCCCGGTGAATATCCTGCCCTTTTATAAAAGCATCCAACATCATTTCTTCCTGGGCTATTTCTGCAATCAGTCTCAATTCAATTTGAGAATAGTCGGCTGATACCAACACATGGCTCTCATCTCTTGGTACAAAAGCTTTACGAATTTCCCGACCCGCTTCATCCTTGATTGGAATATTCTGCAAATTCGGATTTTCAGATGCAAGTCGACCTGTTGCTGCACGTGCCTGATTAAATGAACTATGAACCCGACCTGTTTTAGGATTAATCATTAAAGGCAAGGCATCAACATAGGTAGATTTTAATTTGGAAAGTTTACGATGGTTTAATATATCATTTACAATCTCAAAATCTTCTGAAAGTTCGGTTAACTTTTCTTCATCGGTTGAATATTGATTGGTACTTGTTTTTTTCCACTTGTATGGAATATTCAGTTTATCAAATAAAATTTCTCCTACTTGTTTAGGACTTGCAATATTAAAATGAGTGCCTGCTTTCTTGTAGATTAATTTTTCAGCATCTATAATCTGAGCTTCCAGTACTTTACTGTAATCATTTAAAAACTTACCATCAATTTTAACTCCTTCGTATTCAATTTCGCACAACACGGAAACCAGTGGTAATTCGATATCATGAATTAGATTTTCAAGATTCTCTTTGACAATATCCTCTTTTAATATTTTATATATCTGCAAGGTCATGTCTGCATCTTCGGCAGCGTATTCCTTAATTTTTTCTAATGGCACATCGCGCATACTCCCTTGACCGGATCCCTTTTTACCAATTAATTCTTCGATGGCAACCATTTTATAATTGAGATAAGCCTCAGCTAAATAGTCCAACTTGTGCCTGTGATCCGGTTCCAATAAATAATGGGCTATCATGGTATCAAATTCCGGAGCTGGCATTTCAACTCCATACCAGCGCATCATCAACATATCGTATTTGATATTCTGGCCTACAAATTTTTTAGTTTTATCTTCTAATAAGGGTTTAAATTTTTTAACCAAAGCATTCGCATGATTTGCATCATCCGGAACAGGAACATAATATGCATCTGTTGCTTTTATACAAAAAGACATTCCCACTAATTCTGCCTGATTGGCATCAATTCCAGTAGTTTCTGTATCAAATGAAATGATCTCGGCCTTATTTAATAAAGCAAGCAATTCTTCAATTTGTTGATCTGACTGAACTAAATGATATGTGTGATTTGTATTTGAAATATCATGATCTGCTACTTTGTATTCTTTTTCTGGTACTTCACTTTTCTGTTCAGGAGATTCACCAAATAAACTGGATTGAACCGGTTCTGTTGTTCCTAAAATTGTTTGCGCAAGGGTACGAAATTCCAATTGACGAAATAATTCAGCCAATCTGGTTTTATCAAATCCCTCAACTCGATACATTTTTTCATCAAACTGGATTGGCGCATGGATATCAATGGTTGCCAGTTTCTTGCTTAGCAAGGCTAAATCAGCATGTTCATTTACTTTTTCTTTTAGTTTACCTGCCAATTGATCTTTATGTTGGATTAAATTTTCAATCGTGTCGTATTCTTCTAATAATTTAACCGCAGTTTTTTCACCAACTCCAGGAATTCCCGGAATGTTATCAACTGCATCCCCCATCAATCCCAATAAATCAATCACCTGATCCACCCGTTGAATACCCCACGAACTAGTAATTTCTTTCGGACCTAAAATATCAACCCCATTGCCTTGCCGCGAAGGTTTATACATGAAGATTTGTTCCTCAACCAATTGACCGTAATCCTTATCCGGAGTAACCATATAAACTGTAAAGCCTTCTCTGGCTGCTTGTTTCGCAATAGTTCCTATGATATCATCTGCCTCAAATGCTTCTACAGTAATAATTGGAATGTTGAACGCTTTCACCAATTCTTCGATGTAAGGAAATGCTTTCGTGATATCTTCAGGTTGTGCTTCACGATTTGCTTTGTATGCTGGAAATTCTTTATGGCGAAAGGTAGGTCCTGATAAATCAAATGCAACTGCGAGATGTGTTGGTTTCTCATTTTGAATGATATCCCACAGGGTTCTGGTAAAACCGGAAATTGCCGAAGTGTTTAGACCTTTTGAGTTGATCAAGGGCCTTGTTATAAATGCATAATGGGCTCTATAAACCAATGCGTGGCCATCCAATAAAAATAATTTTTTCATAGTCATTACAAGGGTGAAGATAGAGAGATTATAACGATTATAAAATTTGGAAAAAAATGCAATAATCTTAAAAGAAATTATGGGCAATTAAACTAAAGAAGCATTCTGCTGGTCCTTTCGGACCATAATTAAAAGACTCAATTTCTACCTAATAAACAGATTTACAAGCATTCATACTAAAATAAATTCGATAATGTAAATTTTGTTGGAACCAGTTTAAATTTATTATTATCTTAATAGCGAATTTGTGTCCGGATTCTGATAGCCGGACCTACTTTGAATACGATCCGTTTTTATCAAGCTTCCTCCTCGATTTCTCATTTTAAAATTGATATATGGAATTAATTACAATGGGTATGGGCTGGATACCGGATCGCCCAGATTGCCGTGACTTTACTCCGGAAACACCTCTGGTTGTTGACCAACTAAAAAATGTCCATGGTTTACATTTGAGTAAACGTAGCAAAAAGACAGAAAAGCCATTAAAGGTACCTGTCTCAATTGATCTAAGTTCCTATTGTTCGCCAATAGAAGACCAAAAAAGTCTGGGAGCCTGCACTGCGCATGCCGCTATTGGTTTGTTAGAATATTTCGAACAGCGTGCCTATGGAAAATACATTGACGGCAGTCGGTTGTTTTTATATAAAGTTTCAAGGAAATTGCTGATGTGGACTGGTGATACGGGTGCGTATTTACGAACCGCCATGCAAGCACTTGCTGCATTTGGTACGCCTCCTGAAAAATATTATCCCTATATAATTTCAAAATTTGAAGAAGAACCTTCTGCCTTTTGTTATTCGTTTGCTCAAAGTTATAAAGGCTTAAAATATTACAGGTTGGATTCTGGAAATACAACTCCAACAGCAGCGATTGCCAATATGAAAAAAAATATGGCCGCTGGATTGCCCAGCATGTTTGGATTCACCTGTTACCAAAGTGCATTAGACCAGTCAAACACAAATGGTGGTGCCATTCCTTATCCAAAAAATACCGATACCGTGGTAGGGGGTCATGCAGTAATTGCAATTGGATATGATGATAAAAAAGTAATTGTCAATAAAGATGATAATTCCAAAACCACCGGAGCATTTATGATTCGAAATTCATGGGGAACTGAATGGGGTAAAGATGGTTATGGCTGGTTACCATATAAATATTTTGAAAATAGACTGGCGGAAGATATTTGGTCTTTAGTAAAAGCAGGATGGTTTGACACAGGAGCTTTTTAATAAGGAGTTATGGATTCACATATTGGATACAACCCACGATTTTTAGGAAGAGCGTATTATCTACCGCTTCCAAAATTATCTGCCAGCCAAAAACAGGATTTGATCAAATATGAAGGCAAGAAATACAAATTAGATTACATTCATTACAGTGTTGTGATGTGTAAAAGCAGACGACTTGCATATTATACTGCTGTAAATATTGACGGATCTTGTTGGCAAAACAATTCCAGAGAAGGATCCTGGAAAGAGGAAAAAAGAATTGCAAATTATGAACAACTTGGCAATAAGCTGTATCGTGCAGATCAAAGTAAATTTGACAAAGGGCATTTGGTTCGAAGAGAAGATCCGGAATGGGGAGATAAGGAAATCAGTTTGAAAGCAGGTGCACAAACATTTATTTTTACCAATTGTGCACCCCAACACGAAAAATTAAACAGGGATATCTGGGCCGACCTTGAGGCAAATATTTTACATGCAGGTGCAGATACATTGAATGTAAAAGTGTGCGTATTTACGGGACCTGTATTGGCACCCACTGATGGAAGTTTTGTTACACCACTTGAAAATCAATACATACAAATACCAAATTTATTTTGGAAGGTGGTTGTATGGAAAAAATCAGATAATAAATCATACGCAGTTGGCTTTATACAAAGTCAGGAATCCTTTTTAATTGAGGATGGTATTATACGAAAACCACTAACTGTCAATTCGAAATTGCTTTGTAAAATGACAGACGATGATTTTTTTGAACACATTCGATTTAAAGATGGTCAAACCTATCAAGTTCGATTGGAAGAAATAGAAAAGTTGAGTGGTTTAAAATTTGACTGGAAACATGTAAAAAGACCCTTTAATCAAAACCCAATGGCAATTCGTGGAATCAAGAGATCTTCACCATCAAATGATATGCCTGCTAAAATTTTAAGACAAGATCCAAAATCAAAGGATGTATGTGTTGTAAGATGGAATCCTGTGTACCAGCTGGAAGGATTGGTTATATAGTTGTTAGTTGATAGGTGTTAGTTGATAGTTGATAGTTGTTAGTTGATCGTTGCTAGTTGATAGGTGGTAGGTGTTTTAATGTTTCAAGAAAGAACTCATTAGTCATTGAACATTGCGCATTGAATATTGAGCATTATTTCTCCGAAGCATGATTTTTAATGTTCAATGAGCAATGCTCAATTTGCAATGTTCAATTGAAAATACAATTTATTTGTCCTCAATTCGTGTTGCATTCGTGCATTCGTGGCAATTCTTCCTTCTTCAATTCGTGCTCAATTCGTGCTCCATTCGTGCATTCGTGGCAAATCTCCATTGGTATTGAGCATTATTTCTTCGAAGAATGATTTTTAATGTTCAATGAGCAATGCTCAATTTGCAATGTTCAATGGAAAAGAAAATTTATTCGTTCTCCATTCGTGCTCCATTCGTGCATTCGTGGCAATTCTTTTTTCCTTCAATTCGTCCTTAATTCGTGCATTCGTGGCAATTCTTCTTTCTTCAATTCGTCTTCAATTCGTGCTCCTTTCGTGCATTCGTGGCAATTCTCCATTGGTATTGAGCATTATTTCTTCGAAGCATGATTTTTAATGTTCAATGAGCAATGCTCAATTTGCAATGTTCAATTGAAGATTTAATTGAGCTGTGTTCAAAGATTTTTCAAAAAAAATAAGGGCTGCCAGTATGACAGCCCTTAAAGCCAATTACGTATAAAAATTTTTATCGTTTCCAGGGCAGTTGAAGAACGCGCCTTGCTGTTAAAATTCCACAAAAATTACCGCCATCGTAATCCATTCGATAATGAACGCCAAGCGGCAAGCGACTAAATGCATTTTCATTTGCAAGATCACGCAAACTGTTGTAGGCTCGAGGATGCCCATTGAAATCTGTTCGTTGCTGATGGCAGTAATCTGTAAATGGGTAACTACCGCCAACAAAGGCTTCCAGAATACCTACTCCTGAAAAAGCAAAGGTAGAGTGACCTGAAGGATAGGCAGGGAATGGAGGAGTAAAACCTAACCATGGGATGGTAAAATTGGGATCAATTTCTCTTTGGATATAGGTTATTGGACGTTCAACATTGTACTTATATTTATTGTACCAACAAATAACAGCAGCATCACTTAAAGCCATACCGATCTGCGCATACAATAAACAGGTTTGTTCTAAATTGAAATCCTCTTCATTGACAATTTGATCGGCAATTGCTTCCAGTCTAGCCGGTGGACTAAAAGTCCAACCTACCCGATCATCGCTCCAAAATTCAGCCATATGTTCCATGTCCCCTTTAGGCTCCTTGCGAGCAAGATTGGTGACAACGTAGGTTTCATATGCTTGGGCGTAAATGACAGAATTTGTATCTGAATTGCATGTATATGGTGAAACCAATGCATCCAAGTCACCCGTTGTTACAGCAAATCGTCTCACCTTTCCCCATTGCGAAAACAACCCGCGATCTGCTACTTTAATTGGATCAGTTGGAACCCATTCGCATCCTTGTGCATTGACCGGAACAGGAAATGGATTGAGATGGGCATTGTGACCTACCGGATCAGAAATTGAAAACCTCCAGATAGCAGTTGCTACTTCGCGGCCGTGTGCTTCTGAATCATTCAATAATACTTCAGTTGCCGTATTTCTATATTTTGCCCGAAGTTCTTTTTCCTTATTGACAATCAAATTTAAAAATTCTTGCTTATTGAGGACATTACCGTTCTTATCCTTAAACGTAACATCTTCAAAAAATTTGGTCATCAGGTAGCCATAGGATGCATTGATTACTTCCGGCCAATATAAGTTCCTTTTAATAGCCGGCATATCTGAAATACCTAATCTAAATTGTAAAGATTGGTATTCAGGCATACCGCCTAAACTTGCTTCATAAGCGCTTAATCCCAAATAAGCCAGTGCTCTTGGAGCCGGTCCAGGTCTAAAAAAAGAAGCATAACGATCCAGTTCTAAAAATACATTGACCCATTCGTGATACACCGAATTGTCCTGAGATTTCATTAGATCATCAGAACCTGCAGTGTTTTCCGATTTATTACAGGACATCGTTGCTCCCACTAAAAAAACGATGACCAAAAACAGTAAACGTGTCGAGATTTTCATAGTAAACTAATTTAATATTTATTTAAGAGTTTTTTGTCTTATTTACACAAAAATAAGGGTTGCACCCATTTCTAAAAATTTTTTAAATTTAATTTTTAAAAAATTAAATTATTTAAGACTTTTTTAGCTGGTTTTGGGGATTTTGGCAGAAACCCAGCCCTTTTTTAGTTTTATTGAATACTTTAAATTATAAATTAAGACCGCACGATGATCTCAAATTTTGTCGAACTGAAGTCCCCTTGCTTAATCAATTGATAATCGTTTGGAAGTTCACCAAGGGTATTGCAATCGTTAAAAAAATTTTGAAGGTAGTAGGTTCCCGTATAATTCCTGGATTCCAAATAGTGGATCATTTGCATAAGATCTTGTGAACCCAAGAGTTGAGAATGGATGGTCGTCCGGACTTCAAAACTTGCGTTAATATTAATTAAAAAATCAAGACTTTGTTGAAATTTATTAAACAAGCCAGATTGGGTTACTTTATAAAATTGATTTGGAAGTGCCTTAAAATCCAAGGCAATATAATGAACGAGTTGATTTTGAATTATTGATTTTAATCGCCAAGGGTAAGACCCATTGGTATCTATTTTTATTAAAAAACCTTGTTCTTTTAATTTTTGAATAAACGATTCAATCTTTTTATCCATCAAACATTCACCGCCACTTAATACGACTCCATCTAAAAATCCTTTCCGACTGGAAATCCACTTGAAAGCATCCTCATGTGAAATAGTACCTTTGGATCTTACCATGTCAGGATTATAACAATAGTGGCAACGCATATTGCAGCCTGCAAACCAAATAATACATGCCGTTTTATCTGGAAAATCCAATAAAGTAAAGGGTGTGATATGATAGATGGAATTAGTCACGGCTTGTTTCAACAAAATGCTTTCGTTCGACATGCTCCCCTTTCTTTCCAATATTAAAACTTTCCACAGGCCGGTGATAACCCATTACTCTGGTAAACACCAGACATTTTGTACGCTTTTCATTATGCAATTCCAACAATTGGTTGGTGGGTTGTGCTTTGTGTTTAGTTTCCATATAAATAATTTTTAGTTTCTGTTAATAGTGCTTGAAGTAATGCCTCATCACATTTCGGACAATATGCATGTTCACCGCTTAAATAACCATGTGTTTTACACACACTAAAAACCGGAGTGATCGTTACATAAGGCAATCTGAAATTGGAAAGTACTTTTCGCAATAAATTGCGGCAAGCTTCTGGTGAACTGATTTTCTCACGCATATATAAATGAAGCACAGTCCCTCCGGTATATTTGCATTGCAATTCATCTTGTTGAATCAAGGCTTCAAATGGATCCTCAGTAAAATGTGCCGGAAGTTGCGAACTGTTTGTATAGTATATGTTTTCTCCAAAACCGGCTTGAAGTATGTCTTCAAATCTTTTTTTATCTTCCTTAGCAAATCGATACGTAGTTCCTTCAGCAGGTGTTGCTTCAAGGTTATAAAGATTTCCGGTAATTTCCTGAAATTGAATGATGCGATTGCGGATATGGTCTAATATTCTTAAAGCAAAATCGCGGCCCCATTCATTGGCAATTGAATACCGGTCTTTAGAAAAATTACGAATCATTTCATTGATTCCGTTGACTCCTATCGTTGAAAAATGATTTTTCAGATTTTTCAAATAGCGCTTTGTATATGGAAATAATCCCCGGTCAAATAATTCTTGAATATAATCCCGTTTTTTCTCCAAACTGGAATTTGCCAGGTCAAGTAATTGATCCAATCGATGTATTAGGGCAGCTTCATTCTCGGAATATAAATATCCCAGGCGCGCCATATTGATCGTAACCACTCCAATACTTCCGGTCATTTCGGCGCTTCCAAATAATCCGTTTCCTCGTTTGAGTAATTCCCTTAAATCCAATTGTAAACGACAACACATGCTGCGAATGGCATTGGGCTTGTAGGCATTTGGGTTTTCAATCCGGATTCCTTGTTCATCCAACATAAATTGACTCCCTATAAAATTTTGAAAGTATGATGAACCAATTTTTGCAGTATTCTCAAACAGGATATCGGTATTTTCACCATACCAATCAAAGTCTTCTGTAATGTTGACGGTTGGAATGGGAAAGGTGAAAGGTTGCCCATTCGCATCGCCTTCCGTCATAACCTGATAATAAGCCCGGTTAATTAAATTCATTTCAGTTTGAAAATGTCGATAACACAATTCAGTAGCATCCCTGACACCGCGTTCAGACAATTTATCTTTAATAATTTCAAACTGAATGTCTTTAAAAAGATGTTGATCGTTTCGACTGGGAAACTGATCTTGCAAATCTTTTGGAACCGTCCAATCCAATGTAATATTTGTAAAAGGAGATTGTCCCCATCGGGCTGGCACATTCAAATTATACACAAAACTTCGAATGGCTTTTAATACTTCATCGTATGTTAGCTGATCTTTAAAAACATAAGGAGCTAAATAGGTATCAAACGAACTAAAGGCTTGTGCACCGGCCCATTCACTTTGAAGGATTCCAAGAAAATTTGCCATTTGACCCAATGCTTCTCGAAAATGAGATGGGGGTCTACTCTCCACGCGTCCTCGAACTCCATTAAACCCTTCATTTAATAGAATGCGCAAACTCCAACCCGCACAATATCCTGTAAGACAATCTAAATCATGAATATGATAGTCCCCATTCCGATGGGCGTATCCTTCTTCTTTTGAATATACTTTATCAAGCCAATAATTGGCAATTACCTTACCTGCTACATTATTAATTAAACCTGCACTGGAATAGGAGGTATTGGCATTAGCGTTTATGCGCCAATCGGTTTGGTAAACATATTCATTTACGGTTTGCGAGCAATCAATGTAGCTGGTATCATCGTTTAAACCAAGTACGTGCTCCCGTTGCAATTTGCGTGTGTGCCGATGCAACATAAATGCGCGCATGACATCAAATTCAATAAAATCAAATAAGGTCTTTTCTATGAGGTCTTGGATATCCTCAACTGCCCAACAGGTTTTTGCATTTAAATAACTTTGAATGGTATTCAAGCATTTTAAATTCAATGCTTTGTTTTGACCTAAAAATGCTTTTTGCAGCGCATCTTCAATTTTATTAAATTGAAAAGGTCGGTATTCTCCATTGCGTTTGATGACCCAGTCTGGCATATTTAAAATTTGAAAAAGTAATTCTATTCTGACCCAATGAAGGGTCAAATTATTATTAAGACAATTATGTCTCAAATATATAACAAATTTGTAATATTTAATTTTTAAGTAGAATAATTTTTTTAATCAGCGCTGCATATTTATTGATTCTCAAATAAGGATATTAATTGAGAAATTAGAATTAAGAAATGCCACGAATGGAAGATAGAAGAGTTGCTACGAATGCACGAATGAATGCGAAGAGTTGCCACGAATGCACGAATTGAAGACGAATGAAGAAGGAGGAGTTGCCACGAATGCACGAATGAATGCACGAATAAAGATTCGAAATATAATTAAATAATTCATTCGTCCTTAATTCGTGCATTCGTGGCGATTCCTTTTAATTCGTCTTTAATTCGTGGCGATTCTTCTTAATTCGTCTTTAATTCGTGGCGATTCCTCTTAATTCGTCTTTAATTCGTGCATTCGTGGCGATTCCCTTAATTCGTCTTTAATTCGTGCATTCGTGGCAATCCTCCATTGGTTCTTAATTCTTGAATTACATAACTGCTTCTTCCATTAATTTTTCATCTACTTCTTCATGAATTGCTTCATCCATTTGTTTAATGTCAGTTGCTTTTGTTTTCAGTGCATTTGCCCGTGAAACGATAAACCAGGTTAATGGAATGACACCACCAAAAAAGAAAACAGATGCTCCGATTCCCCGCATCCAGGTGAGTGAATTAAATATTCCATAATCAACAAAATCATGTGAACGACCAAACCACAATCCTTGTTCGACGACTGCTTTAAATTGTATGGATCCCGCTGGAAATAAATCCAGTACTACCATCAACATCAATCCGGCGTTGATAGACCAAAAAGAGAAATTTACAACCTTGTCATTCCACCTTCCACTTTTTATCAATAAACGAGATGCAAATAATAAAGCAGCCAGTGAAATATTTCCATAAACACCCATTAAGGCTGCGTGTGCATGATTTACAGTGAGGTAAGTTCCGTGTTCGAAGTAATTCATGATAGGCAAATTAATGATAATGCCCAACACCCCTGCACCAAAGAAATTCCAAAAATTGACAGCTACTAAAAATTTAAAAACTTCCGGGAACCCAAAATTTTGAAGTGATTTATGATCAACATCACCCACTGCAATCTTAGGCATGTTTTTAAATCTCCAGGCCTCAACAGTCAACAGAATTAATGGAACAAATTGCAAGGTGGAGAAAACAGAACCCAATGCCATGGTTGCCACCGGTTTGGCATTCCAATAAAAATTATGCGAAATACCGAGCAAACCCGTTCCTAAAAATAAAATAGTTGCAAAATAAACTACGCGAATCGCTGCTTGACGACTCACCAATCCCATCAATACCATCAAATAACTTACTATAACAGTAATGAAAACTTCAAAGAATGCTTCAACCCACATGTGAATCACCATCCATCGCCAAAAATCAGCAATCACAAAATTGGTTTCCGGCTTTGCTACAAATCCAGATAAAAATAAAAGGGGAATCCCAATTACAGAATACATAATCCAGTTTGGTAAATTCCAAGGCTGACCTGCAATAAAAGCAGGTTTAATTCCCCGATACACAATCACACCCCACAATATAAATATACCCATAAGTAAAACCTGGTACATTTTACCAAAGTCAACAAATTCCCATCCTTGATGTCCAAGCCAATACCACCATTTTCCCATCAATCCGAGCGGACCTAATACCATACCTAGCAATGAACCACCCACTAAAATAAAGAGCAGAACAAACAAGGTATTGATCATACGCAGTTGCCCTGGCACTTCTTTCTTAGCCAATATCGGTAAGATAAAAATAGATGAAGCGATCCAACAAGTTGATATCCAATACAAAGACAACATGAGATGCCAGGATCTGGATATTGTAACCGGTAAATCATTTGTGATGTGAATGCCTATATAAGACATCCAGTTTATAAAATCATTGATGGTAAATAATCCACTTGAAACTTGCAAAAAGAACAGTAAGATGGCTACAAAGAAAAATTTGAAGGTTGCTTTCTGTGTTGCAGTAGGTTTAAATGCAGCCACGCGTTCCAAAGTAAATAAATCTCTTTTCGGAGGTTTGAAAAATTTATTTGGCAATTGATTGTACTGACCGATAAAATATAATACGATCCCACAAGCCAACACAAAGGCCAACAAGCCCAATACACTCCACAATATTACAGGAGAGGTTGGGGTGTTCCCTGCAAGCGGATCATAGGGCCAATTGTGGGTATAACTAAACGAACTGCCCGGCCTTTGGGTCACACAGACCCAGGCACCCCAGAAAAAAAAGGATGCTAAATCCGCCACGTCCTCCCGGTTGGTAATATAATTTTTAGGAGGAAATCCCGCTCCTGTATTTTTATCAATAAATAAATCTGTGTAATGTTTTTTTAATTGTTGTAAGGCGTAGGATTGTGCTGATGAAAGTGATACAATGTTTTCAGCCTTATTAAATGCATTTTGTTTTAATTCAACTTTAACTTTTTCATTGATTTGTTTTACTTCATACAAGTCGACCTCTTTTCCTGTTTTTAATTTAATTTCAGCAATATAAAAATCATTCATGTATACTGTGATCCAATGCAACGCTTCAGCAGTATAATCTGGACCTCGTTGCGCACCATCTCCAAAAAAACTGCCATACTCCATCAGCGCTTTTTTATGAAAAACTTCTTGCCCTCGTTCAATTGTATTTTGATCGATCACCACGGTTCCGGTTGCATCTTTAAATCCAGTCATCGGAGGGGCATCGATGTAAGTCTGTAATCCAATCATCCCCACACCTAGGATACTTATAATCAATATAAAAATCAGCGGCCCTCGCCAATTTTTTGTATTCATGATGTAGCTAATATTTTTAGTGGCTGAAGCACCATTGCTTCCCTGGCCATTTTGTCCGTTTGATTCCATTTTATGAAATTTTATATTATAAAATAATATTTAAAGCTTTTTATTTATTTAAGACAATTTTATCTTAATTACATATAAAAAAATAGCTCGTTTTATAAGCGCATTTTACCCGTATTTATAGCTTTAGCCAAATGTTGCAAGGAGGTTTTCTTAAATTCTATTTGCAAATTTCCCCTTACATTTTTCCAAAAGTTGTGAACAGGACATGGTTCCCTTTCTCCACAGCCGGGTAATCCCAGCAAGCATTTATCGAAAAAATCCTCTCCTTCCAGAATATGTACAATGTCAATTAGAAAAATATCCTTACTTGGTTTTTTTAGAATTATCCCTCCATGCGGCCCCCTGTGCGACTCCAACAATCCGTGTTGATTCAAGGTCTGAAAGGTTTTAGTCAAAAAGTGAAATGAAATATCCAACTCATCAGATATTTCTCCAATGCTTACATAATGATCCTGTTCGTTCTTTGATGCCACGTATATCAGTGCCCGGAGGCAATAAATGGTAGCTTTGGAGAGAACCCGCATATCAGAATTTTAATTAAGACTATTTTGTCCCAAATTTAAACAGTTTTTCATAGTTGCAAACTTTTTTGGAATTTTATTTTGCTTTAATCAATTTTGAATGATTCGGATCGTGTCTAAAGGACGCACCTTGTATTTTGATAGACTATATCTCAAGGGAGTCGTTTTTAGATTTCCCGAGAGTCTCTTATTGGAATTCACTACTTCTTGAAATCAAAGAAAGCGATGGCTGCAACGATTTGCATGCAGATGTCTACGGTAAACCAGAAAAATTAAATCTACCTCTTATTTTTTGGTAACTCGTATTGCAACCCGACGGTTTTGTTCTCTTCCTTCTGGAGTCTTATTGTCTGCTACCGGAAATTCAGAGCCATACCCTTCCGCAGTCAATCGGGATGCGTCTATTCCTTGTTCGATTAAGGCATTCATCACCGCTTCTGCCCTAGCCTGGGATAATTTTTTATTTTCTTCAGGATCCCCTGTATTATCGGTATACCCTCCAATTTTAAACTCAACGATTGGAATGGCTTTCATAATGCTTGCAATGTTTCCAATTTGCTCTGAGGACACATTATTTAAAGTCGAACTACCGGTTTGAAATAAAATTCTGTCAAAATTAAACCAGGTGGTTTTATCTACTTTGGTGGTTGTACTTTGAATCCAATCCAATAATTTAATTTCAATTCCTTTTTCGGGAAGTTTTAATTCAAATTCACCTAAACGGATGTTCATTTGATTTCCCAATGATTTCCAACTTTCTTTAAACCGAAGACCTGCTGAATCCAGCATTTGTTGTGCTTGTTTACCGGCCAATTCTGCTCTTAGTTTTGCTGAATCTGCTACTGCAGACATAACTTGTACCGCACGATTTGCTTTATCCGTCAGTTCTTCCCGGTTGCATTTTTGCAACAGCATAAACAAACTTGCAATCAATGCTACCACACCAGTGAGGTACAACCACCACAAGGAACCGGATGATGTTGTTTCGACTTGCGCTTTAGATTCGTGGACAGGGCTTGACTTTCTTGTTAAATTTACTAAACTACTGAATCCAGCTGGTAAGATGGATTCCCATTTTTCTTTGGATGTTTCCAACCAGGCATAAAATCCAGGCAACTCCATCTGTCCGTGGCTGATTTGTTCTTTCAATACATGCAATACCAAGGGTGCTGCAATGGAGAGTACTTTTCCAGCAGCATTGTCTGATTTAAATCCAGCTACCTGACTTATAAATTTTAAACTGCTTGAATTTCCACCAAACAACATTGAAAGTAAATCTGAACCAGCGGATCCTGGCAAACTGTCTGGTAATTGTCCGCCAAACAATAAAGGCGTTTGATCTTTCCAATTTGCAGTTCCTGAAAACAAACGGATCAGATTCCAGATTTTCATTGAACTATTTGGATCGTTTGCTTGTGCTGAAATGCCTGCTAAAATCAGAGCAATTGAGCTGTCCATCGCTTTTGAGCAGTTCAAATCAGATTCTCCGGTAAATTTTGTCAGATGATTTATTTCATCCCGACCCACCAATTTTTTTATCAGATCAAAAGCCTCCATACTTAAATATTTCGGACAAATTTAAGCCTATGGATGAGGGTTTTTAGTAAATCAATTGTTATTTATCTTAGGAATGGAGGGTTGGAGGGCTGTTGGGCTGTTGGGCTGTTGGACTGTTAGACTGTTAGACTGTTGGGCTGTTGGGCTGGAGGGTTGGAGGGCTGGAGGGCTGTTAGACTGTTAGACTGTTAGACTGTTAGACTGTTAGGCTGTTGGGCTGTTGGGATTGTTGGGCTGGAGGACTGAAGGGCTGGAGGAATTCCAGACAAAGTACAACTACTGACCCCTGAATACTGACCACTGACCACTGATTTTGGGGCTGGAGGGCTGGAGGGCTGGAGGCTGTTAGACTGTTGGGCTGGAGGGCTGTTGGGCTGCTGAGCTGTTAAGCTTTTGAGCTTTTGAGCTTTTGAGCTGTTGAGCCTACTGATTTTCATGTTTCCAACATTTTTAACCGCAGCCTGTTTATTATTGAAATTGCCCCAAATAGTAACATAAGATGGAGCTAGAAGCTTTAAAATTTCCAATTGGTCGTTGGAAATCTAAATTGGTTTATCAGGAATCTGAAGTCAGGGAATGGATTCAAGACATTGCTCAGTTACCGGATTTACTGGATGATTTATTAAAAGATTTACAGGATGAATCCCTGGATTTCCGGTATAGGCCGGAGGGTTGGACCATTCGACAAGTAATTCATCATATTCCAGACAGCCATATGAATGGTTACATCCGGCATAAATTGACGATTACCCAAGTTGAACCAACCATCAATCCCTATCTTGAATCCGTTTGGGCCACTCTGGAAGATGTTCAGACAGTACCAGTAACTGCGTCCCTTCAACTTCTTAAAAACCTGCATTTAAGGTGGTCGGTCTTTTTAAAATCACTTGACCCTGAAGAATATACCAGAAATTATATTCATCCGGAACATCAGCGAAGAATCAGCATTCAGGAATCTATTGGAATGTATTCCTGGCATGGCCGGCATCACCTGGCGCATATTAAAAATGCCCTTGAAAATCCGTATTAAATTCTTTGATTGCATCGATTCTGTTGAATTCTCTTTATAAATAAGCTTGTTTTCTATTTCCAGCAAGCGGTCTGGAGTATTTTTGCGCCCTCATGAGCCAAATTGAAGAATTACAGAAGCGACGAACCTTTGGGATTGTTTCACACCCGGATGCTGGGAAAACCACCCTTACTGAAAAATTATTGCTCTTTGGAGGCGCCATTCAAACAGCAGGTGCCGTAAAATCCAATAAAATAAAGAAACATGCGACCTCCGACTTTATGGAGATCGAACGCCAACGGGGGATTTCGGTAGCGACCAGTGTGATGGCCTTTCCATATCGCGATTTACAGATCAACATTCTGGATACACCCGGACACAAAGATTTTGCGGAAGATACTTTTAGGACATTAACGGCCGTCGATAGTGTCATTGTGGTCATTGATGTAGCAAAAGGCGTAGAAGAACAAACGGAAAAACTGGTGGAAGTTTGTCGTATGCGACACACTCCGATTATCGTCTTTATCAATAAACTCGATCGCGAAGGAAAAGATGCTTTCGATCTATTGGATGAGGTTGAAACAAAATTAAATTTAAGAGTAACTCCACTTTCCTGGCCAATTGGAATGGGTCAAAGTTTTCAGGGGGTTTACAGTCTTTATGAAAAAAAGTTTATTCACTTTCGCCCCCATGGAAAGCAGAATACTGAAGACAGTGTGGCTATTGATAACGTTGAAGATCAAAGACTGTCTGAAATTGTGGGTCAACGTCCACACAAACAATTTTTAGAAGAGTTGCATACCATTCAAGGAGTTTATCCTGAGTTTAAACGCGAAGATTATTTGTCTGGGAAAATTTGTCCGGTTTTCTATGGTTCCGCTGTAAATAATTTTGGAGTCAGGGAATTGTTGGATTGTTTTGTTGAAATTGCACCCACTCCATTGGCACGTGAAACCGAAGAGCGCGTTGTCGAACCCAGTGAAGCTAAAATGAGTGGTTTTGTTTTTAAGATTCATGCGAACATGGATCCCAAACATCGCGACCGGATTGCATTTTTCAGAATCTGTTCCGGTGTTTTCGAACGAAATAAAAATTACTACCATGTGCGTTTACAGCGCAATTTAAAATTTTCCAATCCAACTTCATTTATGGCAGCTCGCAAAGAAGTTGTTGATGAAGCATATCCCGGTGATGTGGTTGGATTGTTTGACAGTGGAAATTTTAAAATAGGAGACAGTTTGTCTGAAGGGGAATCTTTACATTTCAAAGGCATCCCCAGATTTTCACCCGAGATCTTTCGTTTTGTAAACAATACCGATCCATCTAAATTTAAACAATTTGCAAAAGGACTGGATCAATTAATGGATGAAGGCGTTGCGCAGATGTTTGTTAAAGTAGACAGCCAACGAAAAATTATCGGAGTGGTAGGTGCTTTGCAGTTTGATGTAATCCAATACCGCATGGAACATGAATACGGTGCAGCTTGTAGTTATGATCCCATTCAATTACACAAAGCGTGTTGGGTGGTTTGCGAGGATGTAAAAAAACTGGATGAATTTATTGCACGCCGCAAAAAAGATCTAGCCCGTGACAAAGATGACAAACTGGTTTTCTTAGCAGAATCTGCCTGGACTCTAAAATTGGTTCAGGAAAATTTTCCCGATATTCAGTTTTATACTTCCAGCGAACATTAAAAGAAATATTTCAATTTTTCAATGCTGCAATCCTGCAATATTTGATTGGAAAATTGCAGCATTGTAGAATTGCAGCATTGATTTACTTGTCTTGTTTTGAAAAGACTTTTTTCAACAAATCGCTGGTACGGGATGATAGATTGTGACGAATGTCTTTTTCTTCCTCTTCTATTTTTTTAAACAATCCTTCGAGTGCTTTACGAGTAACGTAATCGGTCATATCCGGATTGGCTTTCTTTACAAAAGGAATTTGGTTGTATTTGCTAACTGCTGATGACCAAACCTGGATTGCGCCAACTTTTTCCATAGACTCCGTGATAATTGGTTTGAATTCAGTATACAAAGGATCGGTCGTAGTGGATTGGAGATATTGCGTTGCCGCATTGTCTTTTCCCTTTAAAATATTCCAGGCATCGGCAATCGACATGGATTTAATGGCGCCTAGAAATATTGGTTTGGCTTTAATTGCAGCGTCTTCGGCAGCACGATTTAATTTTTCAATGACATCCTCTTCAATGGAAGCAAAACCTGGAACCGGACGCAATTTATCACAAACCTTTTTTGCATCCTCCGGAAGCATAATTTTATAGATACTTTTAAAATACCCATCCTTTTGGGAAAGTAATTCGGTGCCTTTGTTGGTTCCTTTTGACAGGGCTTCTTTCAAACCATTGGCAACGTCGTCTGAGCTGATATCCTGGCCGGTAACTTGCTTCAAGAGTTTGCCAAATTGGGCATTACAAGAACTGAACAGAAACAAGCCCGAAATTGTAAAAAGAAGGTATTTCATACGTTTTTTATTATTAGAACCACAAAACTATCCAAACCGATCAGTTTTCGTGGTTAAAACTTTGTGAAATATCGCGGAGGCCTAAAGACTTAAGATTAATTAACTCGAAAAAAACCGGAATTATTCTTTTTTAATAAAAAATTGGTATCCCAGTGTATTTTTACCCGCTATTTGAAAAATACACACATTAACATCAACTAATGGCTTCTGCCGGTCATCACCACAAACTAAGTGTAGCAGGTCTCTTAATTACTTTAGGAATTATATACGGAGATATTGGGACGTCTCCATTGTATGTTATGCAAGCCATTACCAAAGGAAAAGTCATTTCGCCTGAGTTGGTATTGGGAGGAGTCAGTTGTGTCTTTTGGACCTTAATTATTCTTACGACCATTAAATACATCTATCTTGCTCTAAATGCAGATAATAAAGGGGAAGGAGGGATTTTTGCCTTATATGCCCTGGTAAGACGCTACAACGCAAAATGGGTTATCTACCCTGCAATTATAGGTTGTGCTACCCTGATTGCTGATGGGTTTATAACACCCCCCATCTCTATTTCTGCTGCCGTTGAGGGACTTACCATCTTATATCCTAATATTCAAACAGTTCCCATAGTAATTGGGATTATCATTGCCATTTTTGCTTTTCAACAAGTAGGTACAGCAACTGTCGGAAAAACATTTGGTCCAATTATGTTTTGTTGGTTTGTAATGTTGGGAATTTTAGGATTTTTTAATATCCAGATGTATCCCGAGGTTTTAAAAGCGCTTAACCCATCTTATGCGATTAATTTATTAATAAATTATCCGGAAGGTTTCTGGTTATTGGGTGCAGTATTCTTATGTACTACAGGAGGTGAAGCCCTTTATTCCGATTTGGGACATTGCGGTAAGCTAAATATCCAATTTGGGTGGAGTTTTGTAATTGTCTGTTTATTGCTCAATTATTTTGGGCAAGCTGCCTGGTTGCTCAGTCATTTAAACGGTCAGCCCATAGCAGAAGGTCAGCGAATTTTTTATCAATTGATGCCGGAATGGTTTTTGCCAATTGGAATTTTTGTTGCCACCACCGCGACTATTATTGCAAGTCAGGCATTGATCAGTGGTGTATTTACCCTGGTCAATGAAGCGATGAAATTGCATTTGTGGTTTCGGATGCGGGTTAATTTTCCATCTACCATGAAAGGTCAGATTTACATTCCCAGTATCAATTGGTTTTTAATGATAGGATGCATAGCCGTTCAATTAATCTTCCAAACATCTGAAAATATGGAAGCCGCATATGGTTTAGCAATTATCATTAATATGCTGATGACCACCATGCTGCTGAGTTATTATTACAAAATCAGATTTCATAAAACCTGGTTGGGTTTGACTTTATTGATATTTTACCTTGGATTTGAAACCATCTTTCTCATTTCAAATTTTGATAAACTGTGGCATGGTGGTTGGTTTACATTAATGTTGACCTTGGTTTTTGCCACCATGGTATTTGTTTTATACAATGCGCAAAAAATACGCGACAAGCATACACGCTTTGTCCAATTGAAAGATTACGTCCCGATATTAAAAGATTTGCAGGATGATAATACGGTTTCTAAGGATTCCAGTCATCTGGTTTATTTATCAATGTCTGAAAACAAACAATACATCGATTCCAACATCATGTATTCCATCCTAAGAAAAAAACCAAAACGAGCAGATGTGTATTGGTTTGTTCACGTACAAATTTTAGATGAACCGTACACAAAATCTTATCATGTTGATACGATTGTACCTAAAGAAGTTTTTTTCGTACACCTTCGCTTTGGTTTTAAAGTAGAACATCGTGTAAATTCAATGTTCCACGAAATTGTTGACCAAATGGTTGCCAGTGGTGAAGTCAGTGTAAAAAGTCCGTATCCATCCATACGCAAGCATCACATTGATGCAGATTTTAAATTTATTTTATTGCATACCCGTGTCTCTGCCGATACTTCATTGACCGGTTTCGAACAATGGGTCGTTCGCACTTACCGCATGATCAAAAAATTCAGCTTACCTGCAGTAGAAGATTTTGGATTGGAAATGTCAAATGTCGAAGAAGAAATCGTTCCGATTCTTGTTGGACCTAAAGCTGCCATTCATTTGGAGCGGGAAAGATAGGGGGGCGTTGATAGTTGAAAGTTGATAGGTGATAGGTGATAGGTGATAGGTGATAGTTGATAGGTGATAGGAGGAATTTTTGTATTTCAATGCGATTTTGCGTCTCTACATGAAATCAATTAGTCATTGGTCATTGAGCATTGGTATTACTTTGTGACTCTGCGTCTCTGATTAAAACCAATTAGTCATTGCTTATTGTGCATTGTGTATTGAGCATTAGATTTTTCTTTGAAGCATGATTTTTAATGTTCAATGATCAGTTTTTAATGTTCAATTTTTAATTGTGAAGATTTGGATGATGGTCTTTAAAAATTAATAAAAAAGAATGGTGGACCTTACGTTAAAAGTCCACCATTTCTTGTTAAACCTGAAATTATTTTTTGAATCTGTGCGATTCGTTTATTTTTTATAAGTACCATCAAAGTACTTTTGAATTACGTCTTTCCACAAATACTGAGCGATGTCGCGACCCATTTTTAATCCGGCAACATTATCAGCTTGGATGTGGTAGCCTCCTAAAACTCTGGAGATTCCCGCCATGTCTGCGGTGGCGGTAAAAGTTGGTAATGGTAAAGACACCGGATCGCCAGGTGTTTCTGTAATAATACCGGGACGACGAATTTCTGTTTCTCCAAACTTATCAGAGCCGGTAAATAATTCCAACATTTTTGAACATGCGCCACTCACAGTACTATGTCCTGAAACATAAGCTGGAAATGGAGGAGAAACAAAATTTGCCGGTGAATAAGGATGCCACATTTCAGCCGGCATGTCAATTGTTCCTTTGTCCGGACCACCCCATCCTTTTATTTGCTTGCCAGCATAATATTGTCTTACAAGCGTCCAGGGTCTAGAACTGTCGTAAAAGCGTTTGGTTTCCCAACAAGCTATGAACGCATCCATGGCTGTATTCCCAACAGCAAAAAACATTTTTACGTCACGATCCAAATCGTTTTTATCTCTTAAAGAAACCATCTGCGCAAAACGCAACCAATGGCCTGATTGTCCGGTAGATCTCGGTCCATCGCGCATAAACTCAATGGTTGCTTTTCGCTCAGCAGTTAAATTGGCATTGAAATCAATGACTTCATCTACATCCTTTTTCAATTGCTCCGATCCAAATTTTGGGTATTCCGGTGCACGAAATTGCGCGGAATTTTTTAATCCAAAAGGTTTTACACGATACCAATGCGGAGTTAAAAAATTAACCAGGAAGGTATCTCCTTTCCCATCTACAAAAGGAAGTGGATGCCATTTATCCGGATTGATGACTTTTTTATAGCTATTTATCGGATTGTAATAAGTATAATCTGAATACGGTGAGCCATTTCCACCAATTTCATCTCCTAATTGATTGGAACCATCGTGATGTCTTTCTTTTAAAATGGCAGCAGCTACGATATTTCCGATTCCTTCCGGTTTTGTACGATCGGTTGAAAAATTGGCCGGATTTAAGCCCTTGGCTTTAAATTCCTTGTCAAAGAAGGCTTTATCTTCCGGATAGATATCATTTAATACTCTATAAACGGCATAACTGATGGCAGTTTCTTTGTTTTTAAGGGTACGCTCGGCAAGCGGTCTTCTTAATTTACCACCCATACAAGTACTTACTGCTTTCGCATCGTAAGCTGCCCAGGCATCATACATGGCAGTAACGGCTAAGCCCAATGTTCTGGATTGGATAGTAGGTTTTGCTCCAACCCGATCCACCTCATTGGCTGTGGCCTCGAGGGCTATGTCAAGCCATTGATTGGCAACTGAATGAATGTAAATCGTAGATTTCTTAGTTTGGCTAAACGATTGGCTCGTTCCTAATAGGACTAAAAAGATTAGCGTAAATGTAGTTTGTCTTATCATATTTCGGTTTTTATCGACTCAGGGTTCAGATATTTCTAAAAAAAACTCTCAGTCATCCAAAAACCAATACCATGAAGCTCAACGCTTTATAAATTTGAATGACTGAGATTGTTATCCAAAACTAACTCAGAAAGATATTTTGATTGTGCCGTCAAAAGCTACGTCAAGACATTGGCGGAAGGGTAATTAAGGTCCTCATTTGGAATCCATTGATCTAATTACCTCACAAATTTATTCTGAAACACCCCAGCCAAGCCAGGTTTTTGATGAAATACCGGGTTTTTCTGATAAACATGCCTGTTTTTGATCTGAAATCGTGGCATGATTCCTGATGTCTTAAATGAAATGATTTTATGGGGCTTCGTTGTCTTGTAATTGATGATGATCCGCTTATTGGTGATCTCATCAAACATTTTTGTTCAAAAACAGACTTGGTAAGCTTTTGCATCCAGGCTGAAAATGCTACCGACGGACTTAAACTGTTGGCTGCCGGAGGTTTGGATCTCATTTTCCTCGATTATAATTTACCGGATATGAAAGGACAGGAATTCCTCGAGCTCATGCAAGCGGAATTACCTGTCATCATGGTTACTTCTGAATCTGATTTCGCTGCTAAATCCTATGAATACAACCAAGTCCTGGATTTTCTGGTAAAACCTTTGAGCTTTGACCGATTTATGAAAGCACTTGGAAGAATGGACTCCCAAAGTCACGATGCTCCAAAAACAAATTCAAAAGACAAAACAATTTTTGTCAAAGACGGACTCAAATTGGTCCGAATAAATTTTGATGATGTCTTGTATATTAAATCCGAAGGAAATTATGTCAACTTCATACAAGAACAAAGTCAAACGATGAACCTCATCAGCATGAAAGAACTCGAAGAAAAATTGCCCTCAGAATTTGTTCGCGTGCATCGTTCTTTTATTGTAAATATCAAAAAATTCAAATCATCCTTCAGGATGACCTGGTCATAAAAGACAAACACATTCCCATAGGCGAAAAATACAAAGCCGATTTGTTAAATCGAATTCAGGAGCTTTGAATAGGTGATTGGTGTTAGACTGTAAGGCTGTTGGACTGTTGGGCTGTTGGGCTGTTAGGCTGTTGGGCTGATAAGCTGTTAAGCTTTTTTATCAATTCTTAATTTTTAATTCTTAATTTTTAATTCGTATTTCGTATTTCCCTCACCCTTTCCTCATTTTCCCAATTTCATCTTCAAGTATTTGCTGGTAGGATTTTAATCCGAAATTTATTTTTGGAAGTTGTGACTTGGGATCAAAATTTGGTGAATTCATTTGAAGTCTGCAGTCGTCCAATAATTTTTGAAATGTGTCAAGTTGAAATGTCCGCAAGGTATTAATCATGCGATGATATACTTTATCAAACAATTCTACATCTACTTTCTTGATGGCGCTGACTAATTTGACCGACATTTCTTTCCACTCAGATAAAGTGAGTTCGAGTGCTTTTTTAATTTTATCGTGGTCGAAATCGTAATTTGCGAATACATTTTCAAATACCGGGCGGTTGTAATTTTTTAGAAAGAGTTGTTCGCCAATCATGCGATAAAATTTAACTCCTTGTACTGGTTTTTGCAATACCGCATCAAAGCCTCCGGAATTGGATAATCCAAGCAGATCATCAGCAGCTGTAATTAAGAGCAAGATGCCATTTTCCGATAGCGCTTGATTAAATTCCTGAATTCTGTTTGTTGCTATACCTTCCTGGAAATTTAAATCGGTAATGATCAGATCGAAATCCCTTGGCTTTACTTCAAAAAATTCATTCATTGAATGAAAACTTTGGGACTTTATAGCAAATCGTTCGAATAATTGTTCGTAATAAAATAAATTTTGAACATCGTCATCAATACAAGCTACTTTGGAAATCAATTCACTAAAATCTAGGTATTGTTCGGTTGACACCCCTTTTAAAGTATCTGCATTTGAAATGTTTCGAGTCAGAATAAAATTGAAGCTAGTCCCGTTTTGTTCATTCGATTCAATATTAAGTTCTGACCCAAATAGTTTTAATAAGTTGATCACAATGGGCAATCCAAGACCAACATTTTGGGTCAATCGGGAAGAACCTGTTACCGGCTTTTGTTGTAAGATGTTTTGAATGTTTTCAGCACTGATGGATGGACCGAAATTTCTAACTGAAAATTGAATTTGATCTTCTGCCAAACGATTCAAATCAAGAATCACTTCACCATGTGAAACCGAATGCCGGATTGCATTTGATATTAAATTGTGGAGAATTTGTGCCAAACGTACAGGATCGGTTTTAAACATTTTATGTTCTAAATTAGGATCCAGATGAAATTTTAATTTGACTTTATTGCTTGCTGCATCAAATAAATGACTTTTAATTATTTTTTCAATGAAATCAGACAACGATATATCCTGGTATTGCAATTCAATTTGTCCATGAATTAATTTGCGATAATCCAGGATGTCATTTACCAATGTCAATAAAGTTTCCGAACTAAACTTTAAAGTATCGATAAAAACTTGTTGATCGGGCCGAGGCTTATTTTGTTCCAACATGCCGGTCATTCCCAAAATGGATTGCAAAGGATTTCGAATTTCATGACTCATGTTTTCCAAAAACTCTGATTTCGCTTTATTGGCTTCCATGGCTTCTGATCGGGCAATTTTTAAATCATCCAAATGTTGGTTAATTTTTCCCGACATGTCTTTAAATGAATTTACCAAATCCCCAATTTCATCATCGCGGTTTATATCAAGATTAACCATTTCCGGATTCCGGCCGAAATCTGTAATTGTTTGTGCGATGGATTTAAATTCTTTGGTCTGCCGTTGGGTCCACCAAATTGCTATCAACAATGATAGCAAGGTCAGAATGCATGTAAGTAGAAATAAATCTCGTTTCCATTGGTTAAATACGGATAACAAGATGTCTTTCGATGCACTCAGTGTAAAATATAAGACCTCATTTTGTCTTGGATATTGGTAGGTTCTTACAGAAAACAACTCATTGGCACGAACTGAACTAATTTGATCAACCGATTGCTTTCCTTTGCTAAAATCAAGATCAGGCAATTTATTGAATTCAAATCCAAACAATTTTGAACTATCCGGATGGATTAAAAAATAACCCTTTGAATTTATTAAGTTAAGTGTGTAAGGACTGCCTGCAGTTTTATTCAATTCATTAAAAA
The DNA here is from genome assembly GCA_016714025.1 of Saprospiraceae bacterium. Taxonomy (NCBI): domain Bacteria; kingdom Pseudomonadati; phylum Bacteroidota; class Saprospiria; order Saprospirales; family Saprospiraceae; species Saprospiraceae bacterium. The sequence continues at coordinate 821,504 of JADJOB010000001.1, forward strand.
CAAAACTCAAATCCACATTGATGATAATAATTCCATAGAGGCGGTCGTTGTGATAAATTGATTTAGCAACCCGCATGGTTGGAACCATTGGGAGTATAATTTTACCAAATTCCTGATTCAAATTAATCTCTGAAAAGTAGATGGAATCTTTTGGCAATCGAACCGTTTCCTGAAAATAATCGCGATCTCCTTTAATTTGCAAGTGTTCATCAGAAACTAATCCAATGCGATCAGAAAACTTTTCAGCACGAATGATCTCTTTGCCATTTTGGCCTACACCAATAAACCGCAACTGAAGGTAATGACTTTTGGTTGATAGAAGTGCCAGGTATTCTTTGGAAAGATTTTCTTTCAATTTTAACTGATCCGGTTCTTCCAAAAACTGGTATAAAAAAGGATCTTTAGACAAAAACAAAACGTCTTTTCTAATATCATCCAAAAACGTTTTAAATTGAATTAATACCAGTTCGTTATTATGATTTAATGACAAAGTGGCATTTTCTAAAATTTTGTTAGAACTGACTTTGTAAATGGAATAGCCAAGAAATACTGAGGTCAGTATCAACAATAAGAAATAAACGAAGGCATTTTTAACAGTAATTGATATCCTGGGCATTTCAAATGGGCTGTGCTTACAGCAAAGTTACACGCTCTGCTAGAATTATAAATAATAATCCCGTTGTACTAACAAATTGCTTTCGGTAAATTGTCATTTCTTACAACGATTGAATACAGATTATTGAGCTAGAACCACGCTTTTAAATATCAGGTTTAAAAGATTAAAAACCGGGAATCAGGATGGTATTCAAACCAAATTCGATGTGTGGGTGGTTGCAAAAAATGAAACCATGCGTTACAAAAAACAGAAGCCCGAAATCACATACGTTTTTCAGGCTTCTATTGGGTGCATCGGTTTAGGGTTTCTCTATTTTTTTATTTACATTCTATGAAAGCGGTAGGTATATCCAAAGCTAATCGAGTAATCAGCAAAAGCAGCATCCCCGTGGGCCGCTTCAGCATCTGGTTTTAAGGTGCGCTGTGTATTGGTGATTGTAATATCATTGGCACTTTGAATTCTATTGCGGATGAAGTTTTTTTGGAACATACAGTGAGAAACTGTGATTTCCTAAACGATATGCCACACCCGGTTCAATTGAAACTACATATCCCGGACGGCGATATGCGTTTTGTCCACCGAAGGCATCGTAAGCAGGAATTCCTTCCCATCTTGCAGCCAATGAAACAGATAGGTTATTGTTCTTCAGGAATGAAGTCATCACACCGGCTCTGACAAAATACTGATCCGGACAAGCATAAATATTATAACCTAAAAAGGTGTCCATATTTACTTTAGTGTCTAATGGATTTTTTACATATAAATTGGGATCAGATTTATAAGTACCATTCGATTCTTTAGGATTAAAAAGGTAATAGCCATTAGCAAAACCATAAATATTTTTAAACAGTTGTCTGAAAGCTTGTAATTCAACAGAAATTCCCAAACCTCCATCTCCAGGTTGGATTGCCTGATCCATCACCACAAAATCTAAAGTAGTCCCATTGGTTTGAGGCACTTGGTTATCGGTATCATCGTAGCGACCTGTGGGCAATTTTACACCTAAACCCAGCATCAGATTGCCTTTGCTTGCTTTTTCAGGATTAAACACCCAATAATTTAAACCGATTCTAAAATCACCGATTCCAGAAGAAAATACACTGTAACGAAACGTATCTTTTACAGGAACTGTTTGGCGTAAAACCTGAGAGCGCTCGTTGTGAACGTAAGGAATTGTAGCGTTCAATTGAAGGCGATTGGTTAAACCAACTGAAAAATTAAAATCCAATGCATGAGAATAAATATTGACCGCATTGCCACGTTCATTTCCGTTTGCATCGTGACCACCACCAGTTGTTTGACGATGGGGTTGTTCCTCGGTACCTACAAAATGTCTCCACGAGTGGAAATACCGATAATTGATTCCAATTTGAAAATCACTTTTGTGAATATTGTAGGAACTGGAAGAGCACATATTCAGTCCGCCCATTTGGCGTACCGCAACACAACCCTGTGCAGAAGCAGATTGTTGTGCTAGGTAAAATCCAAGGATTAGAAAAAAGCATTTAAGTAATTGAGTTTCATAAGCAAAATAATATGAGTTAAAGAGCAGATTGATTTCGATGATAAAATAAGATGGTCATTGCGCTGGCTACCAACACGACATTTTTAATGATGTATTGTCCGGTAAGTGTCAATGCAAATCCATTTTGCCAGGTATCACCCGGTAAATAAAACAAGGGCAAAAACGTGGTACACATTTGTGCAGAAAACAAAAAGAATGCAAATTTTGTGAGTTTAGGAAATAACCAAAGAACTCCAATAGTACATTCAACAATTCCCAATATCAAACAGAAATTAGACGCTGACAGCAAGTTTCCAATGGTTTCATTGTGAAGATGCGTTACCAGTGCTTCAGCAGGAGACAAGCCAAGTACTTTCAGTAAGCCAAACCAAAAAAACACTACAAATAAACTCAGACGATTTACCAACAATACCAAATTTTGGATTTGGCGGTCATGTGTATAAAGATGTACGATAGTTTTGTCCATAATATTAATGATTTGCAATTTCTGATTCAAAAATAAAAGGACAGGCAAGGCAAAAGGTGCAAATTATCTTAAACCACAATCTGAAAGGATGAAATCCCTTATTTACCGTTTAAAAATCTTCACATTAAAACAAATTATAATATCTTTCACAGGTACCGGGAAGCGTTTAACTTTGCGGCATAAATTCAGCAATGAAAAAGCATAATTTTTACGCCGGACCGGCCATTTTACCAAAAGAAGTTATTGAAGAAGCTGCTGCATCCCTGAATGATTTTATGGGCATGGGACTGTCTTTATTGGAGATTTCTCATCGGACGAAACAGTTTGAAGGGGTGGTATCCGAAATCGAGCAATTGGTCAAAGAACTCATGGGTATTGGTGATGAATATGCTGTGTTACTCCTATCCGGAGGTGCCAGCAGCCAATTTTTTATGATTCCCATGAATCTTTTAAATGATAATGAAACTGCTTGTTATATAAATACCGGAGTTTGGGCAAGTGGCGCCATCAAAGAGGCTAAAAATTTTGGCAAGGTGAATGTAATTGCCAGTTCGGAGGAGGACAAATTCAGGCACATTCCAAAAACTATCAGATTCCGACGGATGCGGTCTATCTCCATATTACTTCTAACAACACCATTTACGGAACCCAATACCACAGCTGGCCCGAGTCACCAATCCCTTTAATTTGTGATATGTCCAGTGATATTTTCAGCCGTCAGCTGGATTTTTCTAAATTTTCATTGATTTATGCCGGAGCTCAAAAAAATATGGGTGCGGCGGGAGTTACTGCGGTGGTGATTAAAAAAGAGTTGCTCAACCGGGCCCAACGGAAATTTCCGACCATTTTAAACTATGCGGTTCAAATGGAAAAGGAAAGCATGTACAATACCCCACCGGTTTTTCCAATATATGTGACCCTGTTAACCCTGCGATGGATCAAAGCCCAAGGCTTAGCAAACATTGAAGCCCGCAATCGGAAGAAAGCTGAAACCCTGTATGCAGAAATAGATCGCAACACCTGTTTCATCTCTCCGGTCACTCCTGAAGACCGCAGTTGGATGAATGTGGTGTTTACAGCTAAAAAACCAGAACTCGAGACCACCTTTTTAGAAATGTGTAAGTCAGGCGGTTGTGTTGGATTGGCGGGTCATCGATCTGTAGGAGGATTCAGAGCCTCTTTGTACAATGCTTTAACCCAAGAAAGTGTTGATGCATTGGCAGAGATCATGAAAGCATTTGAATTAAAGCATGCCTAATCTTAAGATTGCATCTGAGTTTTCGATCATTCATTACAATGAGTTAAAGCTCCGGCTTGAAACCATATACGAACATCGGAAATCAGTCCGAATCAGCCTTGGAAAGCACCACGCCATATTAAGACAACCAATACTGCTAACCTCAGCCCAAAAAGAAAAAAAACCTGGAATGGGCCAGGAATTGGGTGATTAAAAAATTTGAGCAAGATCCTGTTTTACGTCAGCGATATACACCGAAAGACTATCAAACGGGTCAAAAAATTCAATTACGGGAGCGCGAATTTGTTTTAGAAATTAATGAAGCAGCAGATCGCAAATCTGCATTGGGAAAACTAGAAGGACCTGTAATTAAAATTGAATTACCCGCAGGTATCAATGCACGTCAAAGACAGCAAGTTTGCAGTACGATTATCAGTCGCATTTTATCGAATGTATTTTTACCGGAATTAACAAAGCGTGTACACGAAATCAACGATCGCTTTTTTAAAAAGAAGTTAAACAAGTCCGTTTAAAATTAAACCTCAGCAATTGGGGAAGTTGCAGCACAAAAAAACGATCAATCTCTCTTCCCGATTGCTATTGACACCCCAGTTTATTACCGACTACATCATCGTCCATGAATTAGCCCACTTGGTGCACATGAATCATTCTGCGGCTTATTGGAAAGTTGTAGAAAAAGTGATGCCGGAATACCAAAAAGCAGAAGCCTGGTTGAAGAAGTATGGGGAGCGATGTAATTTTTAAATAGTTGAAAGTTGTTAGGTGATAGCAGCGATCCGAAAATGCATTAGCACTGGTATTTATTTTTTAATTCCCTTAGAAATTGTTTGTATTTTTGAGGCTATGAAAAAATCTGCTGTTCTTACAACATTGAATGATTTTCCAAGAGAATTTGTATTGGAGGATTTTCTTGAAAAGTTAATTGTAATAGAAAAAATTGATGAGGGATTGAAGGATATCAAAGAAGGAAAAACCATTAGCCATGAATCATTAAAGAAAATGGTTAATCGATGGCAAAAATAAAATGGGGTAAAAAAGCCACAAAAGATCTCAAATCAATACATGAATACATTTCTTTGGATTCAAGATTCTATGCAAATCAATATATTAGTAAGATCGTTTTAAGAGTAGATCAATTACAAAATTTTCCTGAATCGGGTAGAATTGTTCCTGAGAAAGAAGACCCATCAATTCGCGAATTGATTGAAGGTAACTACAGAATATTTTATAAAACACAAAGAGGAAATGTGATTATACTCCGAATACATCATTCCTCCAGAAAAATAAAATAGCCAGCCACTAACTATTTTGCTTCCTTGCTTCCTTGCTTCTTTACTTCTTAGCTTTTCCACGTATCCGGGTCTTCGCGAGAAATCCAATTCGTTGAGAGTTGTTAGGTGATAGTTGATAGTTGATAGTTGATAGTTGTTAGTTGATAGTTGATAGCAGAAATTGTTGCATTTTTTGCTTCTTTGCTTCTTTGCTTCTTTGCTTCTCCACATCTTCGCGAGAAATCCAATTCGTTGATAGTTGTTAGGTGATAGTTGATAGCAGGAATTGTTGCATTTTTTTGCTTCTTTGCTTCCTTACTTCTTTGCTTCTTGTCTTCCTTTCTTCCTTACTTCCTTTCTCCAAAAGGCAAGCCAATAAGGTGCATTGGTAAATTTCCAGGTATTTATTAGTTTTACCTTGAAAAATAGCACCCGAAAACACACCGATATGCTCAATTCCGGATGGGAGTGGGTACGGCGAAGCCATATCAGACCGGAAAGCATAAAGGAATGAGAACTGAATGATGAACCCTAACAATTATGATAAACCTATTTTATTTTTCGTGGAACTATTTCCATGAACTAAATGCAGATCAAAAGAAACGCATAAAGCTCATTTTATTTGAACATCGGGAGATGGCCTGCATTGGAATTCAATTTGAACAGGATACCGGAATTAGAAATTTCGTACGAAGTTTAGAAGGTATTCTTTACAGCAAAACAAAATCATGTTATTATTTAAAGTTTGAAGAACAGCGTTTTAAAAGCTTAGTTAATGATATTAAAGAGCATAATTTCTATCCGGATTATTCAGGATTTACTCAACAATATACTGACTACTTAAAACAAAGCATGATAAAGGAAGCAGAAGCTGCCAGTGAAGTAAAGAATGAAGTTCGCAATGATAGTATTTACGACAAATTTATTGACTCGTTCAAAATCTATTTAGAACAAAGACGCTACTCAAGCAACACGATTAATACTTATTGCCAGATTATTCAAAATTTCTGACATGGTGTAGAAAGCCCATAGAAGAAATAAGTCAGGATGATTTGATTCGATTTAATCATAAAAAATTATAGGTGAAAAACTATCAGGATCCTATCAAAATCAGCTCATCAATGCTGTGAAACTATTTTTTGAGCGGATGGAACACCGTAGCATGGAAATTGAAAGCATTCAAAGGCCCTTCAGAGAGCGCAAATTACCGAATGTATTAAGCAAAGAAGAAGTAAAGCAGTTATTGAGTAGTTTACGAAATCAGAAACATCGCATGATGTTGGTTACGATTTACGCCTGTGGACTGCGATGCGGCGAATTACTAAATTTACGATTGATGGATGTAGATTCCAAAAGAAATTTCTTAATAATTCGACAAGCGAAAGGTAAAAAAGACCGGTATGTCCCGATCACAGTCAAATTAATTGAAGAACTGAGGGAATATTTCAAAATGTACAAACCAAAAACCTGGTTATTTGAAGGCCAGCGAATTGGTGAGCCTTACAGTGCAAGAAGTTTACAATTGGTATTAAAAGAAGCCTTGCTTCAAGCCCGAATTAAAAACCCGTTACCCTACATTGGTTAAGGCACAGTTTTGCCACCCATTTATTAGAAAGCGGAACCGATATCAGATACATCCAAAGCTTGTTAGGCCACAATTCTCCAAAAACCACGATGATCTACACCCATGTAAGTGAGCAAAGCCTATCAAAAATCAAGATGCCCTACGATGATTTATAGAAATGCCTATATTTGTATAAGTCGCAACAAAACATCGCATAGCCAACCACTTTTACTGGCTAAATGATATTTTGTAGCGTGTATATGACAGGGACAGACAATTATGCCTGGTTTCCAAAAGGAAAGAAACTTTAATGCTTGATATTGCTCTCTCAATTTAATTTTTACTACAAAACTCTTTTTTGTTAGTTGTTTCAAACGTGACAGTTTTTGCAGTTAGACAATTGCTGAGCAAGAACTACAAGACGACTGCTATTACAGCACTTTTTGCAATAGCATTTTACTTTTTAGTAGGACAAGTGGTTGACAAAAATGTGCTTTTTCATTATTCAGTTTTTCACAACCATTGTTTCAGAAGAGTATATCGACAACCAATACTGGAAGCAGGCAAACCAAATCGGACCAATTGTAACTGAAAATATTTGCTGACAAAGAAATGGAATATAGACGTTATGCTGTCGGTAGACTTGAAAAATAAAATATGCACCAGCGACCCCAACGCTTACCAAAATCCCCACTTGACAAAGTGAAATAGATGCCTTTGAGCAGACGCATTTAAAAGCATTAACTTCATTTGGCACAGACGAAACAAGGAAAATTATTTCTACTTTTAACGACAGCAAATGACACACTCGACAAAAAGTAGAATTGAATATGCAGACTACTGGATGAAAAAATAAATTGCGGACGACATAGAACGGCGGCAACAACAGCATATTTGCAATCGGCGGGTTTCGTGCTCCGCAGACAGCCTTAGTGGTAGCCGAAAGTTTTGTCGCTCCGCATAAAATTAGTGATAAAAAATCCCGCCCATCGCAAATCTGCAAACCGTTAGGTGCAACCCAAAGACACGATTCTAGCAATGCAAAATATCACAGCGACAGAATGCTTGAATAAGAAAAGGAACAGCGACAAAGAACTATGAACTAACAATTTTTCAGGTTTGCGGACAATTTGAATGAAAATGTTTGACAAATATTCGCTTGACTGGTTACTTATTGCCAACTCTATGAATGAGCTGAAAGCCGACTGCAAATTGACGCTTTGCTTGACACACCTAAGGCAGTTTGTCTTATTGACTTTAAAAACTTGGCGGTAAAATCACACTACCCGAAATGCTAAATCTGAATTTGACTTTGGTATTTGGACAAACGAAAAAGGAGAACCAATAAAAGGCGGAAGTTCTATAAATCGTTCATTCAACTGAAAACACAAAAAGAACGCTTTATCAAAGTAGTAGAAAAGCACACGTTGTTCCAGCGAAACTGCCGCCTGCGCAGCAGTTCGTTCATGCTTTCCACACTGTTAGAGCAGTTTGTTTTCAGAAACCTATAGAATTGGTTGGTAAAATTCCGACAAAAGAAGAATTGAACTTTTCATTTTGACCAAAGCAACTACCTTGAAACAATAAAAGATATCATTGACATTTCAGACAAAGATGTTACGCTAACAAAAGAATCATTTGACCTTTTCAAAGAAGTTTTCCGTGCAGACATTTTGACACTTCCGGAAAATACGACCAATGGTAAAGATTTTCTACTTATCACACGGAATTAGATATTTCCGAAAATATTTATCCCGACCAAAATCACCTAATGAAATTGATAACTTTATTAAATCAGAGGGAAGAAAGATTTCATTCTTAAGGAACTTCATTAAGCGGGAAAACACATTGAATTCCATTCATTCAAGACATTGCTTTTTACCAATCAAATAAAGGAAGTAAAACTTTTGCTTCCGTCAAGCAGAATTTCAAACAACCTTCTAAAAAGTTCAAACTTAGAATTTGAAAGTTATTTATTCCTACATCTATGGAAGCAATTCAACGATTATTAATGAGAAAGAAAATGATGATGAAGAAACCGAAAATTCTTTGAACTTTGAAATTGTTCCACTTCTTAAAATCTGATGACACAGAAGAAGCTATTTTTATTGTTGATGAATCACACTTTGATTTGCGGACAACTATCACCAATCATGTTGATCTAAGATTTGGTTCAGGTAAATTACTAAAAGATTTTTTGGAAACGGACTTAAAAAATAGTAAGCGATAAATAGTATTCATTGATGCGGTTTCCAACTTTCGTTAGGTAAAAAAGAAGAATCATCTTTAAATCCCAATGATTGAATAATGAATACGCGATTTAAAAACAAGGCATTCAGTTGATTGACAAAAATAAATCAACTGTAGAAGAAGAAGCACTCAAAGCAGTTAATTGTATTCGTCAGCAATCATTTAACAATCTTGCTTTCAAGCTTTTCTGAAAACATCAGAACATTACAAAGGAAAAATTGAAAGAAGAAATTGAGAAACTCAATAAATAGCAAAATTCAATTCTCATGACCTTTGCTACTAAAATTCTGATGCTCAAAAAGTTAATTATTGGATAAAAAAATTCCATACTCAAAAATAGCACGAATTAACGAAAGACGATTTTGTGATTTTGGTGCAATATTCTGGTAGAAGATGAAAATGACCCATTTGCAGAAACCAAAAAAAATTTAATGGACAAATCCGGACAGTTTTGAATGTCTCAGACTTAATCTAGAAAGACGAGAAACTTCTTACACTTTAGTTCTCGTAAAACTCAAATTCATTTGAAAAAGAAACCAAATCATTTCCTTTTTTAAGTTTTGAGAATTTTCGTTTAAGCGACAAAAGGAGAGCTTTCAAAAGGAAATAATTTCTTTCAACATCTTACTTAACCAAAACACCGAAAAGGAAATTCAAATTTCAAAAGCGGTAAAATACCAAACAGATGAAGAAATAAAAGTTTAAAGACAAAATATGAAACAACCAAAAGAAGGGCAAAAAAATGAGGTAGCAAGCAACGAAATTGACAAAAAAGCACTTCAAAAGCAATTTAGAAATATCCCATCTTCTGATTATTGTACAAAGCCAAATTCCGCACAACTTCGTTTCGGTTCGGGCTTTGACCGTTCATAAATCAATGTCTTACAAGTGGAATAAGAAATTGATTTTAATGTTGAAACAGGTGGCGGAAAAACAAACGAAAAACTATTTCCAAATGGATTTATGCAGGTTTAATAAGAGCAACTCAAAAGTTTCGTTGATAAACTTTGAGCCAATTAGTCCGTTTTTCAAATTGACAATAAATCAGCTGTTCCGAAAATGGAAAAAGGAAAAGAATTGTTTTACGTTGCAGACACAACAGCTGACCTTTTTAGCTTTAATAAAACAACATCTGAAAATTCAAATTTCCGAACATTGAAAATAAATCTTCCTTGTTGGAAGAGTTAGTTGTGGAAAATAAAATTGCTCAAACAATTTATCAATAAAAACATAACCAACCACCCGAATTACCAAGAACTCTGCGAAATCAAAGGTGGTTCGGAGAATTGGCAACCATTTTAATTATTACAACAATAAAGGGCAATTTAAAATGCCAACGTTGATGAAATCAACGCCAAAAAAGATTGGTGAAGAACTTCTAAATCTTTTGAAATCGGAAAATCAAATTTCAGACTTTGCGTTTATTCAAAGTAATTGGCGAAAAGACAATTTGCGAGAAGTAAACCCAACAACTAAAATCAAAGAAAATTGGATTTGCCAGATGCTTATGCCAAGTTCCTTCAAGACAATCTTAATTTAACACGGAACGGAAACTCTTGTTGCGGATTTGTATTATGATGGGGACGGATTTTTTACATCCCATTGCAACATCTCGCACTAACATTGATTTTTGGGCTGAATTCAAAGTTTATTAAATCAAAAAAAGAAAACTAATGCCTACTCTGTTTGAATTTAGTCAGCAAATTGCCACGTTTAAAAGGAAAAGAAATTTTCGAAGCACTCTCCTGTTTCAGAGAAAACAAGGCAGTTTTAACAAAGAACAAATCAGAAACAATGAATAATCCTTTCTGATATGATTTTCTTGTTTACGATATTCAAATCATTTAGACGCAGTTTTTCAATTCTTAAGCATTTATGGAATAGCAATAAACGAAGAACAAAAGAACGAATTTTAAGTGCTTATGGTTTAGTTACTTTGGGCAAAGTATAAAGCCGAGAATGAAAATAACGGACATTCAGCAACCGAAGACGATTATTTTGACAGTGAAGATGGAAGAAACCGTATTGAGAGTCTTGACTTTGATAAAAGCGAGTTACTTGAAAAGTTGAAACTTTAATTTCAATTTAAATTCACTCAATAGCGATTTTACAAAAACACTTTCTTCAAAATCCCTTTTTTGATTGTCTTAAAATCGGACAAGAAAAAACCTGCAATGAATTGAAATTGGTAAATGAATTTTGTAACAAAATTGATAGAGACAAACTCTCTAAAGAATGCTCCACAATCAAAGTTGAGCGAAAGGACAACTAAAGATATGGAATTGGCATCCTCACCCCCTTGAAAATTGGTATGCCTACAAAACAAAGCACTTACGAAATTAGGTGAATGGTGTAAGAATGTTTTGATTTATCAAAAGAAGCACTTGAAAAATTGAAACTTCCATTACTCTCAAATGATGTTTGGTTTTCAAGACGAGTTGCGTTATCAAAAAGAAATCTTGGCAACACGGAAGATAATCTTCAAGAACTTCAAACTATACTCTCAAAAGAACGTCAATGGTTTATTCAAAAAGAATTAGCCGAATTGTACTTTTGAAAAGGAACATTGAATCTGCATTAAACAAGGACTGATGCAATGAATAATTTTGGACCGTTAGAATTTAAAGTTGATTTTGTTAGACATTTTGCTTGGAAAAATTCTAAAACAGCAAGACAAATTGAACTATCGTTTCAGCATTTTCGCTATCAAAACCTATTTGATAAGCGGGAAGAATGGAAATTGCCACAAAAACTATTTGATGAATTAAGAACGTTTACATTTCAGAAATTCCACAAACCGACTTT